>SXRI01000450.1 GCA_005793615.1 Bdellovibrionales bacterium | reverse complement strand
CCTGCAGCTATCGCCTCATCGCACTTATCAATAGGTCTAGTGGTTTCGCTTTCGCCAAGATCTTGGTCTAGTTCTGATCGTCCGCCGTTCGCGTCCCATTTTGACACACTCTCGGTAACATTATTTACCGGTAAACGCGGTTTCCTGCGGAACCTGGCTCTCGTCGAAGTAGGGATTGGCAAAGGTGGTTGATAAAGTGAGGGTCGTGAGCAGAGCAAAAGTAAGCAGTCGATTCACGTGAGATTCCTTCCCGCGGAAAAGGCTAAGACTCATTCTAGCATGGAGTTTCGTGAGAGCGCATCTCGACCAAGGTGCCCGAATCACCAGTCCTATTTTGACCGTTTATCTCAACTGCTGGTTTGGTTAAGTGTCGAGTTTGCGAGCCGGAACACCGCCCCATACTTCGCCGGGTGGGATCACGGTTTTCGGCATGACGACGGAATTGGGCAAAACCTTGGCGCCATCGCCGATGATGACATCACCCATGATCGTGGCTTTAAGTCCAATGGTCACGCCGTTACCGATGCGAGTGGGGGCAAGTACCAAATAGCCGCCTTGGCCGTAGTGACCAATCAGTGTTACCGAGCCGCCAATCGTGACCTTATTGCCTAAGTGAATGAGCGAGGGGTCGGAAATCCAAGTGGTGTTGATCGTCGTTCCGCGACCGACTGTCATTCCCATCATTCGATAAAACAGAATATTGAACGGTGTCGGTGTGATGAACTCCAAAAACGTGAAACGCACGATATAAGTCGCGCCATTATGCACGTACCAGCGCACGGCTTCGAGAGAATAGTAGGGACCGCGCCACGGTTTCAAGCGTGTGCGCAACAAAATATTGATGAGAGGTGTGAGTAGAATCAAAGAAAAACCATAGGTCAAATAAGAAGCCACGACGGATGAACCGAGGATGAAATACTTTAAAAAAATCATCTGGCCGACGGCGAAACCCGAGAGAAATTCATAGAGAGCTAATGCGGGCGCAACGGCTGCGCCAATGACGATACAACCAAGACCGTAGACTGGAAGGATCAACGCAAGGTGGCTCAGAATCTTAAATCGGCGTAAGACCGTCTCGACAAATCCAAGTAGGCCCCTGCGGTCGCTGTTCTTGGGGTCGGCAAATTCACGTTGTTTTGATGCTGATGGTTTCTCAGCCGGCTTTTCGGGCGCGGCGGTAAGATCGCTCAGGGCGTTGGTTGAGCCGCTAACTGCCTCGAGTCGTCGCTTGGTTTCGCCCATAGTAGTTATAGTTTCCGGCAAAAAAGTGGAAAGCGATACCCTAGGATCGAAATTGGGACATTCGTCGCAGGCAAGCTGCGGCGAAGGCGGCCGCCGTCTGCCAGAGCGTATTCACAGACATGATCATTCATGCCGAAACTACACTGGTCTCAAACTGAGACATGTCGAGAAGTTACTCGCCTCGCAGCCTAAATAACCGGCCAAAGAGCTAGCTGGAGAGCCAGCCAAATAGCGAGCCGAGAAGTATAATTTTGCTTTGGAAATCAAGCTCCCTTGACGATAAGAACCATGATAATTTGAAAACGGAGCCGGTTTAGTTTTTAAGAGAACAAGTTAGAAACTGAAGTGCTGTTTGAACTTGGAGGCGATAGTTGAAGATCCTTGTTGTCGACGATTCCGAATTAAGCTTGATGTTTGCGACTCGCGTTCTCGAGCAGTATGGTCATGATGTGGTTGCTCTGCGAACCGGTGAAGCTGCCGTAGATTTGTTGAAGAAGGGTGATTGGCCACAGGTGATTTTCCTCGATTGGATGATGCCTGGAATGGATGGCCTTGATGTTTGTCGCGCGATTCGCGCCTCGCCAGGCGGCGCCAGAGTTTATATTGTGATCATTACGGCACGAGCTTTGGAGGCCGATCGTCGTGAGGCCATTGGTGCTGGTGCTAATCTGCATATTGCTAAGCCAGCGCGAGCGGAAGACATGGAAAATGCCGTACTAGCGGCGGCCAAGATGTATAAGGAGCTTGGTATCACCATCGGCTCTGACAGTGTCGCGAGTAATGAACCTGCCTCATCTGCTGCTGAAGTGGTGAATACCAGTATCGATGATTTCGACCGCTCTGGTTAGTTCCCTGCGGATGATTTGAGGGAATTCGTTGACGTGCTACTTCGATGTGGTACCTCTCTGAACTCCTATGAGCCGTCGAATGCAATGCCATGATCATCAAAATCGAACTGATACTCAAGAAATTCTACTGTTGAACCTTGGGCGATTGAAGGCGGCGGGACTGAAATTGACCCGGCAACGCGAGGCTCTGCTGAGGGCCGCGATGGCTTTTCGAACACCATTTACGACAGATCAGTTGCGTGAGGCTTGTGATGCCGGCATGGACTTGGTGACGACGTATCGCACTCTGGCAAAATTTGTCGAGGCCGGGCTGCTGGTAACCTGTGGCTTTGGCCGAGTCGGTGATCGTACGGTTCGCTATGAGTTGGCGCCGGTTGATCATAGTCACCATCATCACCACATCATTTGCACCTTTTGCCAACGGGTTGATCCAGTGCGCGCTTGTGTTCTCGAAGGGCAGGATAAAGATCTTCGGCGCCTAGGGTATAGAGATGTCACTCATAAACTCGAGTTTTTTGGTGTGTGCCCAGGGTGCGCCAAGAGAGAAACTCGGCGCGGCAAGGCTTAACTCACACCAAATCCAATTGACTTTGGTGGTGAAGTAAATGCAAATCACTTGCGTTTGAGTTTTTTGCTATTGTGCGCCTGCAACAGGTATCTTTATTTCTCGGAAATTGGAGAAGTCGATGATGAATTTGATACTCATTTCGATGAGGGGTCTAGGGGTATTAGGTTGCATTGCGGGAATTTCTTTAGCGGGAGCCCAAGAAAATAAATCTGAGAATCCGACAGCGGGTACTGCCGTTGGTACTGCAGAGAGATCTGCCGCTCGCCGAATCGGTTTGATGAATCCCGACATGAGTCTCAATGCTCTGATGCTCTACACCAATTCCAATCGGGGCAATCACATCTTCGATTCTGAACGCAACGGCCCGTCGTTACAGAGTGCAGATCTGTTGTTTACCGCTGACGTTGATCCCTACTCGAAACTCACCGCAGTTTTTGGTATTCACCAAGAACAGGCAACATCTCCGGCACGCGAGGGCGAATGGAAGATCGAGCCCGAGGAACTGTTCGTCGAGACGCTTGAGATTCCCTCGCTGACTTTGCGCGCTGGACGCTTCAATGCGGCCGTCGGTAAACATAATATGCTTCATCCGCACGCTTTTCCGTTTGTCGATGCACCGTTGATCAATTCAAATCTTTTAGGAGAAGAGGGCCTAAATGATGTTGGTTTGTCGGCGGCTTGGCTCGCGCCTTTGCCGTGGTACATGGAACTCACGGCGCAGGTTCTTTCTGGTCGCCCCGAGGCCGATGCTACGGAGACTGCTTACTTTAACAACGGCTCTGCAAACGCCAGTGTACATCTTCTACATCTTAAGAATCTTGTTGATCTGAGTGATAGCCTCACCGCCGAGATGGGCTTGTCGGGGATTAAGGGCTCAAATGAGTTCCCGGATGGAGCCGGCATCAGCCAAATCGGCGCGACTTCATTTTGGGGCGCCGACTTAACATTTAAATGGCGTCCGGTGGAGGGCGGTAAATATCGCGCTCTGGTGTGGTCAACCGAGTATCTGAATCGTCGGATCAATCGGCCAACGGCGTACAATCAAGCCGAAGGTTATGCGAGCTGGCTGCAATATCAGCTTACGCAGCGTTGGTGGGTGCAAGTTCGAAGCGACTATTTACAGGCATGGGAAAGTGCGGTGACTCCAGAGGCTCTTGATATGCCGCTTTTTCAACGTAAAGTTTCGGCACTGATCGGCTTTTTCCCATCGGAGTTCAGTGGTGTTCGCCTTCAGTATAGCCAAAATCTTGATGGCAAACCTGACGTCGATCCCGAGAAAAAAGTTTATTTGCAGTTTAATTTTTCGATCGGCTCGCATCCCGCGCACGCATATTAATATTTGTCTTCGGAGGGCCCATGACAGCAGGTTTGAAGCACTTCACTGCAATCGCATTGACTATCTTAGTGCTGAATCTTGGCGGCCTTCGTGCTGAGGCAAAGCTCAATGTCGTTGCGACGACTTCGGATATTGGGGCATTGCTTGAGAAAATCGCCGGCGATCAGGCAAGCGTGGAAGTCATTGCCAAGGGTACTCAGGACCCGCACTTCATCGAACCTAAACCTTCGTATATGGTGAAGGTCGCCAAAGCGGACCTCTTGGTGAGTAACGGCCTCTCTCTCGAGGAGGGGTGGCTTCCCAATCTCATCCAGGGTGGGCGCAATCCCAAGGTCAAGCCAGGCACAAAAGGATACCTCGAGCTTGGCCAGCACGCTGAGCCACTTGATATTCCTCAAGGGGCGGTTTCGCGAGCCGCCGGCGATGTGCATCCAGATGGTAATCCGCACTTCACGCTTGATCCGATACGTATGGGAGCCTTGGCCAATGTGGTTGCTGAGCGTCTTGCGGAGCTGGATCCTTCAAATCGCGCTCAGTTCGTAGGGCGGGCAAAGACGCTGCAAAAGGAACTCGAGACCAAGACCAAAGAGTGGCAGGAGCGTATTGCGAAGACGGGAGTCAAGCAAGTCGTCGCTTACCACAATGACCTGCGCTATTTTCTGGAGCGCTTTGGTTTGAGGGCCGCCGCCTTTTTGGAACCGAAGCCTGGCATTCCGCCAACTGCGCAACATTTGCTTGATACCGTGAGTCTCATCAAGCGCGACAAGATTTCAGTGATCCTGGTCGAGAACTTTTTTGACACTAAAATTGCCGAACGCTTGGCAAGTGACGTACCATCAGTGAAGGTGCGCGTGGTTGGCATCGCAGTCGGCTCCAAAGTTGAGCTCAAATCGACGGCTGATGTGATTGAGCAATTGGTTGCCGCCATCGAGGGTAAAAGCATCTAGAAAAGGCGTCAGCGTGCAAGAGGTTCTGATTTTTTTGGCGGCCCCGACGGTGATGTGCCTGGTGTTGGCAGTGATTCATTGTTACCTCGGCCTACATGTCCTCGCTCGTGGCGTGATCTTTGTTGATCTGAGTTTGGCGCAAGTCGCTTCGTTTGGCGCGACCTTTGCTCTGTTGTTCGTCGACGAACATGATTCCCTTTCCAGTTATTTGATTTCTCTTTTAGCAACGTTTCTAGCGGCTGGCCTGTTTGCCTTGGCACGTCGCTTTGAGCACAAGTTCTCGCAAGAGGCGGTGATCGGTATTGTGTATGCCATGGCGTCTGCCGCCGTGGTTCTGGTCGTCGATCGTTTGGCGCATGGGGCTGAGCATCTCAAAGAGGCTTTGGTAGGGCAGGTTCTGTGGGTCTCATGGGCAGAGGTTTTTAAAACGGCGATGATCTATGCGATCGTTGGGGCTGTTCATTACAAATTTCGCGATCGTTTCCTTCGCGCCTCGGCAGGCGAAAAAATGCATTGGATCTGGGACTTCCTGTTTTACGCGCTCTTTGGGGTTGTGATCACCTCATCGACTCATATTGCCGGGGTGTTAATGGTGTTTTCGTTCTTGATCGTGCCGGCTATTTTGGGCTCGGTCTTTTTTAAGACCACCCGGGCGCGCTTGCTTTTTGGCTGGAGCTTAAGTGCCGTCGTGAGTGTGATTGGCATGTTTCTGAGTTATACGCTTGATGTACCGGTGGGTGCGTTGATCGTAGTAATTTTCACGAGCCTGCCTATTTTAGCTTTGCTCTATTTTTCGCTGACTGGCCTTCAGCGCTCATAGCACCAGCATCACGGCTCGCGTCACCAAGAGACCGAGTAGAACCCATCCCGCTCGCAGACGTTCGCGCTTAATGGTTTGAAAGCTCGGCAACATGAAGTCAAAAACCAGGCAGCCCAAGAGCGAGCCGACCGCGACACTGCTCACATAAATGGCGAGGCTTTGGGTCCAATGGCCGTTCAGTAAAACCGCAGTGAGCACGCCGGCCGGGAGAGCGAGACAATAAATTGCAATCGCTGCAATCGTACCCGGTCGTGAGAGTCGATGGCTGATTAAGAGCGAAATAAAGACAATGCACTCATAACCTTTATGTCCAAGAAGAGCCAAGAACACTGCGCCGGCCAACTTCTCCGAGAGTTCACGCGAGACCGAAAGCAAAATCCCGCTGGCAAAACAATGACTGACGATCGAGACAAAGAAAATCGGTAGTGAGTGGGCATGCTGCCGATGGTGGTTTTCGCAATGTGATTGCTCACAAATTTCGCTACCAACTTCGGGCTGGTGTTTACGAAGATGAAAGAGGTGCACAGTCGAGTAGGCGATCCCTACCGCAATAGTCATGGCCAAGCCGGTGCGGCCGCCCATTTCGAGAATGTCGGGCAGAAGATCAAAAATGCAAATGCCAAAGAGAGCGCCGGTGCCAAAAAGAAAGAGCATGCCGGAGCTATAGCGTGCGCGCCGAAAGATAAAAGGCAGGCAGCAGACCACCAGCATAGCCAGAGTAAGAATTGCGGTTTCCATCCAAAGATTCATTTGGCCCTCACTTTACACGGGCTATCGTCCAAGGCGAAGCGGTTTTTGACTCGAAATGAAACACTTAGGGAGAGACTGGAAAAAATCACAAACTTGGCCTTCGAATTGGCCGTGGGTGACTTAAGTCGAGACATATTCGTGTTTACCGGTAAATAAATGTTACTGAGGGATTTAGCTTTTTTCTTCATTATCCCGCCTTTTTAAGGTTATCGGCCTGTTGCACGAGTTCATTAATTGCTTTAAGCTTTTGTT
>SXRI01000449.1 GCA_005793615.1 Bdellovibrionales bacterium | reverse complement strand
GGCAGGACTTACCCTTTTAGGTGAAGTCCCAATGACACGTCTAAGAAACGCAATACTTCCCATCAATGATGTGTTTGCGGATACGGTTTGTTTTTCGCTCTGGGCGAGATATGTCCCAGGGCCACAGCTTCGATCCACGGTTATTTTTCAGGGGGTTAGCATGGCGGACGCGACACCTGGGAGACGATTTGAGCGCGGCGAAGTGATGGGTGTTCTAAGTCCCGAGATTCATTCGTTCCTCTGGAATCTCAATCAGGCCGCGACTGTCGCGAGCGAGAACGCGCTCGACTCTGGTCGTGGTTCTGGTCGTGGTTCTGGTCTTGGTCCTGGTTCGTCGGTATCAAGTAGTCCCCAATAGAGCCATCAATATATAGAGAAGCTTGAGCTTTCCGGTACGGATTTCTTGCTTCGTTCGTGTCTCACTATGATACACTTGTAACATGCGCTCCACGGAGGGTTGTGATGAAAGTAACAGGTAAGATGCCAAACACGGCGCAAGCTGGTGAAGCCGCGAAAAGTGCTCGGACCGGCGGCGCGGACTCCATTTTTGACTCCAAGAAAACCAAAGGTTCGCGTGGTGCCGATGGCGGTGGTGCACTTGGTGGTGCGGATTCCGCTCGTGTTGATCTTTCGTCGCGCGCGCAAGACATGGCTCGCGCCAAAGAGCTCGCGACACCCAACGATAATATCGATGAGGCAAAAGTCGCACGCCTGCAAAAACTGATAGACGCTGGAAAATATAAGGTGGATGCTGAAGCGATCGCCGATCGATTGGTCGATGAACATTCGAAAATGCCGTAGGACATAGCACGAAGCTGATACCGAAACCGATGCCGAAACCGATGCAAGGAAGCACGGAATGACTATCGAAAACAAAATTAATTCTACTGCCAGTTCGCCCAGTATCGCTGACGATATGCTTTACACCGATCTTCTTGATTGTCTTGAGAATTTGGTGAAGGTGTATCGGGCACTTCTTGATGTGGTTCGCCGCGAAAAAGAAATTCTTGTGGCGAGTCGTCTCGATGAACTCAATGAAAATAATAAATCCAAAGATGCGATGTTGGTGAGAATTCGTTCGCTGGAAAATCAGCGAATGAAATTTGCCCGTGATTTGGCGCAAAGTATCGGTGCCGATGTAGAGAGTCCACGGCTTTTGGATATTGCCAATCATAGTGATGTGAAGTGGGTGGATCGGCTTCGCAATATGCACTCAGTGCTAGAGCTCTTGGTGCGGAGGGTGTCCGAAGTGAACAAGCAAAATGAAGAGCTGGTTCAGGCGGCACTTAACAATATCACCGGTGCGATGGAAGCGATTCGAGATGGATTGAAGCCCAAACAGACGTATGGTCCGAAGGGAAGTCTGGCTGCGGCTAAAACCGACAGCCCGGCGTTGGTGAGTAAAGAGGCTTAGGAAGTTTGAAAACATGCGTCCCAGGACGGGAGCTGGTTTTCTAGTTGGTTTTTCTGTTTGGTTTTTGGGGCGGCTCGATAAGTCGGAGACAGGATGTCGAAGATCAACAGCATGATGGACACGGGCCGCCGCTCGATGATGAACAGTCAGACGGCGCTGCAAACTGTCGGTCATAATATCGCCAACAAAACTACCGAGGGATTCTCTCGGCAGAGAGTCGAGTTGCAGACCAGCGAGGCTGTTGGCAGCGGCAAACTACGCATCGGTACCGGTTCGAAAACCGCCCTGATCACTCGTATCAACAATCCCTATCTAGAGAAACAGATCGGCGGCGAACAGGCAAAGCTCGGTTACTACGAGGGTCGAGGCGATGCCATGGTGCGGGTCGAGCAGGTTTACAATGAACAGGTCAATAAAGGTCTCAACTCCTATATGGGCGACTTCTTTAACGCTTTTCGTGAGTTTTCAAACAATCCAGAAAATTTAGCGACACGAACCCAAGTTAAGGAAACTGCTGAATTTCTCACCCGGGACTTTAAGCGCGTTAGTAAACAACTTTCCGATATCCAGCGCGACATTGATCAACAGGTCATCACCCATATTCACGAAATCAATGAAATCGCGCGTGAGGTCGGGAATCTCAACGAAAAAGTTCAGAGCATACAGATCGCGGGCGGTCCGGCCAATGATGAGCGCGATCGGCGTGATCTTTTGATCAAACAATTAGGCGAGAAAATCAACATTCGTTGGGCCGAGGGCGAGGATGGCATGGTCACCGTCTCGGCCGGCAACTCGGCGCTGCTGGTGGCGGGGTATGATGCCAAGACTCTAGAGGCGAAGGGTACGCCCGCGAACGATACTAAGGGTGAGGGTGCCGTTGATGTCTTCTACCTGAGTTCGGAACGAGCGACCCCGTATTCCATTACCAATCAGATCGTTGGCGGTAAGCTCGGTGGTCTCTTAGAGGTGCGTGATAAGATCATCAATGATCTTCATGCCAACGTGGATCAGATGGCAGTGACTCTTGGAGAGAGCGTTAACGAACTACATCGTCAAGGGTTCGATGCCTACAATAACAAAGCCGGCGACTTCTTCTCATTTCAAGAAGGCGGCGAGCATTATGCAGCCGACATGTATATCGCTAAAGAGGTGCAAGAAGATGTCGGGCGGATCGCGTCGGGACTGATTCCCAATGCTCCGGCCGACAATCGTGTATCGACGAAGATCAGTCAATTGCAGCAAACGGCGTTGATGGATGAGGGGCGGTTCTCGCTCGACGACTTTTACAACAGTATGGTTGGCCAAGTCGGTATTCAGACTAAGCGTACGCAAACCGCGCAGGATGCTCAGAGCGACATCGTTAAGCAGCTGGGCAATATTCGCGAGAGCATCAGCGGTGTCAGTCTCGACGAGGAAACGACGAAATTGATTGAGTACCAAAAGGCCTTTGATGCGGCGGCACGATTGATTCGCACTGCTGATGAGATGTTTGATACGGTTCTAAATCTTAAGCGGATGTAAGTTGAATGCGCATAGCGGATAAAATGAATTTTGATCAAGTTAAGTCTAATCTGGCGAAGAATCGCTCAGAGATGGCGGACTTGCAGAATCAAGCCGCCACGCAAAAGCGCGTTGTCAAACCGTCGGATGATCCGCTGGCGGCGACTCGTGTGCTGCAGACGCGAACGGAAATTTCTGGCGGGCAGCAGTTCCTGAAGAGTGTTTCGCAGGCAAAAGCATTTCTTGAATACTCGGACCAATCACTTTCGGAATTAAACGAAGTGATCATTCGTGCCAAAGAACTGGCTCTGGCGCAAGCCAACGATGCGTCCACGAATCATACTTCTCGGCAGGCAACTGCATCCGAGATCGATCAGCTTTTCAGTCAAGCTGTGCAGGTGGGTAACCGCAAACTGGGCGATCGATTTCTTTTCGGTGGTTATAAAACCACGCGACCGCCGTTTAACGCTGAAGGCAAGTACTTCGGTGACAACGGTGAAATCAAGATTTCAGTTCAAAAGGAGGGTTCGGTCGCCATGAATATGCCTGGCAGCCGAATTTTTTTGGGTCGGGATGTAAAGGCTCCGGCGAACGCTGGCCCTGATCCTGATCGTTTTTCTTCTGATCCCGCGCTGGCGCAAGCTCGCGGTCCGGCGTCCATGCCGGCCACCGGGCGATCCTTAGATGGATCAAGCGAGGCAATTCCGCTCACCTCAGGCGATCGAGCTGGTGATGCGGAATCGGGCGCTGAGACTTTAGGCATTTCGTCATCCTGGGCCAGTGGCGGCGTGGATATTTTTGATGTGCTTCGAGATTTGACGACAGGTCTACGCGCGAACGACAAAGAGTCCATTCAGGAGTCGTTGGATCTCTTGGATGAAGCGCTGGCGCAGGTTGTCTTGGCCAGGGCTCAGCTTGGTTCAAGAGTCTCCACTCTCAATGCCGCGACCGATACTCTGCAAAAGGGCCAGGTTGATGCTAAGACTATGCAGAGCACGCTCGAGGATGCCGACTCCTTCGAGCTTGTCAGCGACCTAAACAAAACAGAGAGTACACTTAAGGCGAGTCTTGCTACTTCGGGAAAATTGATTCAGCCAAGTCTCCTTGACTTCCTCCGGTAAAAATAATAGCTACAGTTCCGTTTCAATTCAGCCGTAAGAGCTGACATAGGGGTTTCGCAAGCCACTCATTCGGGCATTAGTTAGCGTCCGATTACGAATGAGTGTTGCGAGTCGTGTGTGATGATTCAGATCGGTAATAGGTGTTATTTACCATCAAATCAGCCCCGAGCTTGAAGATCCCCGTGATTGGAAGGCGCACTGGACCATAGAGGGGGGCCGGTGTCTTTTCTGGGAGCTTTGAGCCTTGATTAGTGACTTTGACCAGGATGTTGAAGGAGATACTACAATGTTGGTTCTGACTCGTAAGCTCGGCGAAAGCATTGCGATCGACGACCACATCAAAATTCGTGTGGTGCAAATCAAAGGCAAGCAGGTTCGGCTTGGAATTGAGGCTCCTAAGGATACCAAGATTCATCGTGAGGAAGTCTATTTGGCGATTCAAAGCCAAAACCAAGAGTCGGTTAAAACCAGCTCTGAAGACACTCGCGCCGTCGCTAAACTCCTTAAGACTTGACCGTTCTGGCGCGTGAGCGCCCGGTATCTTTTTGGGGTGGTATTCTCTAATGCCAATACAAGAGGCATGATTCTTAATAGTCGGTTGGGATTCATCAGTGCTGCTGCGTCATTGGGTACGTGCGTAGGGAAAATTTATTTTTGCTTGCCGCGAGGGATTGCCTGATTTTAGGCTCTAGAGAGAGCAGCAGACTGTAGCGGAAAAGAATTCTAATTTGGTCAGAGCCACTTTAGTAACTTGCCGTGTCGTAAGGGGAGCAGATATGTTGATTCAGACCTCGAGATTCGGACCGGTGACTTTGCAAACTGAAGATGTCATCGAGTTTCCCGAGGGGATCTTGGGTTTCAACGATCTCCGTAAGTTTGTTTTGCTCGATGATCCCAACGACGAAATCTT
>SXRI01000448.1 GCA_005793615.1 Bdellovibrionales bacterium | reverse complement strand
TCGCGAAAGGAAATCAGACTGCGCACAAACTCTTTCATTTTACGTGGGTCTTCGTAACACCCACAGAGATAACTCAAGCCCACTTTGAAACTGTTAATGCGTCCTTCGACCGAAAGTGCCTGGCGTTCAAACTCCGAGAAGAGATGGCGCCACTCAATTTCCGAGATGTCATGGTGAATCACCCGCAAAAGGCGCGAGATCTTAAGGATCTCGGTTCCCATGGAGTCGCCACTTCGACCGCGCGCCATCGACTCAAGCCAGATCTTTCGGCAGGCTCGATTGATCCATCGTCCCACACTGACTTCAGTGAACGATTCACGGACCGAGTACGGGGCCCAGAACCCCGCCGACCTGGTATCAACTCGATAGATCTCAGCCTCGGTCTTGAACTCTTCCGCGATCGTTTTCAGCTGAAAACCCCGACCAGTGAAAACTTCGCCGGCGATCATACTCACCAACTCCGGCGAAATCCTTACGCTGCAAGCATGAGTATCTCGATGACATGGCTTGGAATGAACGCAAGGCGCGCAAGTTTCACGACTCTGTATAATGACCGCACCATGAAGATAAGCACCGGTACGATGAAGATCACTCGATCCTAGGCTGATTTCGACGATTGGCGTGCGTGCCGCACATGCCAAGTGCTTAACACTGGTGTCGCCCGTCAAAAGCAGGCGTGCTTTGCGTAAAAGACTAAAGGCACCTTCAAAGGACAAGACCGCAAGATGCGCGTTCACGCCCGATGCGACAAGGTCCTCGACAAAAGGCATCAGGCGTTCGCGTTCGAAGGGTGCGCTGAGAATCGCAAAACCAGCGTTCGGATGTTGTCGCCCCATATGTACGAGCGCTTGCTGAAAGCGTTCAAGCCCCCAGTCTTTCTTCGAGTCGCTCGTCAAGACCTGAACGGCAATCAACTCTTTGCGAGCCGGGGCAGTGCTGAACGTCATGTCCAAAAACTCTTCGGCCTCGGTACGTCCCTTAACGGTCTCTACCAAACCAGATTTCTGCGTGTGTGCGGAGGCCTCATCTACCAAGCCAAGAGCAAAACGAAACACATCACTATAATGAAAAACCTCATCGCCGTCGGAGTCGACCTGATTATTGAGATAGCGGAACCAACTCGAACCGAACGTCGCTCGCCCCTGATGATCGAAGCAGAGACCCGAGCGCTCCTTGGCGTTGATAAGATTCATCATCCAACCGCTCAAGCGATTGTGCGTAAGATTGATCGTCCAATCATAGTTCTCGAAATTAAGCTGATCGACGGTCTCATTCAGTCGGTCATATGAATCAAAGATCGCGACGTTGGCATCGCCAAGACCCTTTTGTAATCGGTCACGCTCAAAAGGAATAACCCGATCGATATAAGGAAGAAGTGAAGCGATCTGACGAAACTGCGAATTGATCAGCAGATGGATTTCAGCGTCCGGATAACGCTCTCGCAGGCCCCGCAAGACAGGCGCCGAAAGCACAATGTCACCAATGCGCAACAGACTCAGCACCAAAATTTTCATAATACCAACTCCTCAAGGACTCGCCATAAACGTCGCTCACGACTCGTGTTCGGCCGCTGCGTAAAGAGCTTTTGCATCGTCTTTATGCTCATCGCCTCGCCCTGGAATCGCTCTGTATCACCAAGAAGTTCAGTGTCGAGAAGACATAGAATTTCAGGACGGACCTTGAGCAGATGCAAAAACGAAAGCATATCGCGGCCACGCAATAACCCATCAACCGCTTCGAAATACTCGCTCTCGAGAGCGCCAATAGCAAAAGATGGCGCATGTTTCACAACGCGGTAGGCGCCACCGAGAGCATCTCGAATCATGGAATGACTGACCAAGTTCATCCAGTTTGCTTCGACAACGATAGAAGCATCTGCGAGTGCTGGACAGAATTGCAGAGCCTTTTCCTTCACCTTCAAATCACATTCAATTATCAACAAATAAGATTTAGGACAGATCTTCAAAAGCTCGACCACGTGATAGCCACAGCCCAGACCAAGAACGATGATCGTTTCCGTTTCTTCCACCGATATCCGTACTGTGTCGGACCATTGTTGGGCTTCACGCACGGGATCGATTGACGAAGCCAGCCATTTGCCATTTTTCTTCATGACAGCATGGCCGCTGCGAGCCTTCTCCGTGGTGATGGTTTCTTCCGTCAAACCTTCTCCAATCCTTTACTACGCGTCAACTCACGATCTAAGGCAGCCATGACTGCTTCGCCATTTTCAATGACCGGGTCAAGGGCAAGTACCCGTTCCATCTCAAGGCGAGCCTCCTGGAGGCGACCGATATGCGTGAATATCTTCGCCAACATGAAACTCATTTCAGCATCTTCGCCATCAGCTTCCAAGTACTCTTGTAAACGAGTTATCGCGAGAGCGAAGCGTTGGTCGGCCACGGCCCATTCGACCACTAGACGAATGGCTGTACGATTCTTGTGATTGATATCAAGCGCTCTCTGGACGTTGGCCCAGCTAAGATCAAAATCGCCCATCTGTCGGTGAACTAGCGCCAATCCGACCCAACCTTTATCATTTTCAGGATTGAGTTCCACTGCGCGCCGAAAGCGCAAAACCGCAGCCTCGAAATTCTCTCTCTGAATCTCGAGCGTACCGTAGTTCACCATCAACACATCCGATTCAGGATTGATGGTGTGCGCTTTATTGTAGAACTCCTCGGCAGCATCAAAATCCCCGGCGCGAACATGAATGTTGCCGATATTCTTATAGATCTCGAAAAGTCGTTTATAATTTTCCGGAACACTCTTGAGCACATCACGGTAGGCAGCCAGCGCCATTTCATCGCGCTCCCCCAGGTAAAGAGTTTCTGCGATCAACACCTGCGCATCGAATTTTCCAGAAGCTCCCTGGACCTTAACCAGAGCCCGAAAGCACTTCAAAGCC
Source organism: Bdellovibrionales bacterium (assembly GCA_005793615.1). Taxonomy (GTDB): domain Bacteria; phylum Bdellovibrionota; class Bdellovibrionia; order Bdellovibrionales; family JAMPXM01; genus SXRI01. The sequence goes on along the minus strand of SXRI01000448.1, from coordinate 3,563 downwards.
TCTTCGTACCTTCCTAGCTCCCGCAGACACAGACCCATATTTGACAGTCCTTGCGGACTATCAGGACAGCGAATGAGCACACTGCGCAGCAGGTTGAAGGCAAGACGATACTCACGCGCCTCGATCAAAATATTGGAATTCTTGAGAAGTGTTGCCAACAGCTCGACTTCGGCCGAGTCTGGTCTGTCATCTGGTCTTTCGTCTGGTCTTTCGAAATCCGCAATAGCCGAATCCATCTGACTGACAGGACGCGCTGGTCCTGCCGCCGTCGTTACCATTGAGTCGGACCGTGGGTTCGCGGACATCATGTACGACTGATGATTGGGACGCTCGCCCACGAACTCGCTTTTGGTATTGTATCCTGGCTGCATTCACCCTTCCCCTTGTTAACCCGTTGGCCTAGTGAAACCCGGGCAACAGAACAACAAGCAACGTCGGTGCCATCTCAAGAAAGGGGTGAGAACGATTCTATTCGATTCTAAAAAAGTACGGCGCCTTTGCAGCGCCGCACGGTCAAGGTTCTGTCGTCAATTCATTGACGACAAAGTTGTGACTTACAAATTAGTCGCCTTCCAAAGCTCGCATTCGTTCCGTATTTGCATAGGCACCGACCGCCCTTTTGGCTTGCTTGTTGGCGCGGAGCTCGCGAATGATGTTCGATTTTTCTTTTTCGATATAGGCCAAGATTTGGAGGTCCTGGGCGAGTATCGACTTTACCACTTCATCCTTGGACTTAAGAAGTGCTGCAGCCTCTTCGCGAAGCACGACCGTAACCTGTGCCGTCGGACGAGCACTGATCTCGGCCAACATGCCTTCCACACATTGGATTTGCGTCAGAATTTGTTCGCGCGCCTGATAGAATTCGTCGACGGAATCGAAATTTCCCGTGCCAAAATTGATCAGTTCCTGCTCGTTGAGCCAATAGAACTTCTCAAGGCAATGATTTTTTTCTCGCAACAAAGCGATGACTCTCTCCATGGCCTCTCCTCTGTTATGCTTTCTCGCCGTTGGCCGTTTTGGGAACGACTTTCAAGGCGTTTTTATTTTCTTCTTTTTTCAATTGCTCGATGGCGACTGCCCACCCCTCGTAAAGGGTCTCAAGAATTTTTTGGCAGTTACGCAGGTACTGAGGATCACCGGTGATGTTGGCCTTGGTGAGTTGCTCAGTCAAAAACATGTAGAGTTGCTCGAGATTTTTCGAAATCTCACCGCCAACCCGATGATCCAGGGTGTTGTTGAGTTCCAAAATAATGTCATAAGCGCGTCCAATATTCGTTCCACGCTCGGCGATTTGTTTCTGCTCCGCTGCGATCAAAGCTTTCTTGATGAACTTGATCGCACCTTCATACATCATCAACAGGAGTTTCTCCCGGCTGGCACTCTGGATCGCCGTAGTCTTGTACTTCTGATAGGCATTCTTCATTTCATCTCGCTCCGCTCAGTTTCATTTCGGCGCATGCCGGTTAAAGTTGACGTCCTGATTCGCATTTCAAACATTATTCATTTTCCTAGCCACCTGCTCCCCCCGTCTGAACCGGCGCGGCGCTGGAAATCATCGCTCCCACTTGCGATCCCTGGCCCTTGATCCGGGACATGGTTTCCTCGAGGCGGGCGAATTTATTGCGAAGAATTTCCTCTTTTTTGCCGAGCTGCCGTTCCTTGTTCTCGATTTGTCGGTCGAACTGATCAATTTTGTCTTTAAGTCCTCGCGAACGATTGGTGATCGGGCCAAACGTGGGATTGAGAAGGTTGGCGATTTCTCTCTTCATGGCACTAATGAAACCGGTGGAGTAGCCGTCACCGATCAGAAACGATTGAACGCCTTCAGGGTTTCGCGAAAGGGTAGCGTTAAAGCGCTTTTGATCGAAATCCAACATGCCGTTACGGTTGAATTGAATCCCCAACTGGTTCAATGTTTTGATGGGCGTTTTGATTCCCATCTGCGGATTCTGTATCAACGCCCGCATACGTTGTTCAACGCTTCGGAGCATGCCGTCGCCACCAAGTGTCTTGGTGGTGTCGGTTCCTTTATCCAACTTGTTCTGCTGCTGAATAAACCCGAGTACGCCGTTGATTCCGTCGACAAACGTTTTAATCTTGCCGCTAACGACTTCTTGATCCTCTTTCACCGATACGTTCACTGAGCGTCCTGGATTCGCCGACTTCAGCTCCAGTGTCACTCCCGGAATAACGTCTTTAAGCACATTGTCGGCGATTTCAAACTCAAATCCGTCGACCTTGACCACGCCGTTCTTGGCTTCCAGTTGCGAATCGAAATACACGTCCTGGTCACCGTCCAAAAGATAGAGTCGCGGGTACTCCACGCGCTTATCTTCGCCAACGCCATCTGCAGAAAGCACCATTTTATAGGGATAGTCTTTGTCTTTGCGATCATTGATAATCGTCGCGCGCACGCCCACTTTCGCTTGATTGATCGCTTTGGCCGCGCCTTCCAGTGTGTTGTTTTTGGAATCAATGTAAACGTCGCGATTTCCCTCTGGAGTCTTGAAACGAAAGTAGCCGGTTCCCACCTGAGTTTTGTCTTTATCCGGAAAACCATTGGTGATGGCGCTCGCTTTTTTCGCGAGTTCCACAACCTCGATATTCCAGTTGCCAGGCTGATAGGTCTGCGGATCCACAGTTCCCTGCACGACGTTGGGATCAGTCGTCACCAGTTTGATATCCGAAAACCCCCGAGTGCCGGCAAGCTCTGACAGGCCTTTGCGAATGTCAGAGACTTTAGTGGTTAACTCCTCCACCAATTTCATTTTAGTTTCGGACTTATCTTTCTGCACTTTGATGCTCTTAATGGGCATCCGCTCAGCTTCCATAAGCTGATCAACAATATTGGGCGGTAGCCCCGTGTTGATCGAACCGAACTGAATCGGCATCGGCGGTCCTCCTGACCGTGTCAACGTCACGCGTTCCCAAAAACCCTAACTGCAACGCTAACTGAAGTGCTCTTCGAGGTTTCATCCTGAAACCACGGATCCCTTTCAATAATTTTCGCAGAACCAACATTGAAACCGTGAGCCAATTAGTTGGCTTGGACCATTTTAATCACTCACCCAATTCACTCGCCAAAATGACTCAAAGTAGCCACTAGAGCGAATTAAACCGCGCGAAAAATGTCGCTGCAGCTCTCGATAGGCTGACTCACGATAGATTTTTGACGGCGCTACATCCGAAGGTCGGGACGCAGGACCTGGCCCAACACTTTTTTGTTGAGTTTTAGAGTGCGCGATTAAGGAGATGACCGCTCTTGCGATCACGATTGGCGGTCAAGGCCGCCAGTTCGGTTTCTGGAATGCGACGCACCACTTTGCCGTCAGCATCTTCCACGTAGACGACATTCACATCGTCTTTGCTCTCGAGGCGAACGCGGAGATTGTTGTCTTTGATGCCTGCGAGACCTTCGAGATACTTTACTGCCTCGTCGATCTCTTCACTCGTCAGCCGTCGGCGTTTTTGCTCTTCGCCTGTCGCCTGACCGTTGCCTTCACGATCATTGTTCGCATCCGTCTTAGTACGCGTACTCACGGCCTCCGGCGTTTTCGCTGGAG
>SXRI01000447.1 GCA_005793615.1 Bdellovibrionales bacterium | reverse complement strand
GGAACAAACGAGCCAATAAGGAGAAGATCACCATCAACTGGACCTTCACCAAAAAGAAAGCGCGGAAAAAATTTAGATACCAACCGGCGAAGAAGTCTCGGTGAGACCGGCTAGAAATTTATCTGTCAAAGTACTAGTAACTTATTCACATATCTTGTTTAAATATCATTTTTTGGAGGGATGTTCGCTATGAACCTAAAGAGTTTAAATGTGCAGATTCTTGGTCTTGTCGCTGTTGCCGTCGTAGGTTGTTCGAAGTCGGGTGAGGTCAATCGTGCTGCGGCTCCGCAGGCGCCGGTCGCCCAGTCACAGTCGACGCCGATCTTTGCTGGCGAAGTCCAGGGTGTTGGTCAGACGGTGGCGATCACCAAAGACGCCGAGCTGAAAGTTCTGTCGGATGACAACAAACTCGACGCTAACAATACGCTGAAACTTGGCGCCGGTACCGAAGTGACTGTGGTTCGTAAGGCGCAAATGCCTGATGTCGGCGAAGTCGCTGAAATCCGAATCGACTCAGATGATGACTCTGTTCCCACTGAAGCTGTGGTTCGCATGTCGGACCTCGAGGCGATTTCGATGTCGACGGATCAGGGTTTGACTCCCCTTGATGTCGCACTTTCTGAAGGCGATGACGAAGATGTTCTCATGGAGAACGCGGCTCGCGGCCGTCGGGGCACACCCTCTTGCTATCGTGATGTGAAGTTCGAACTTTTGCGTCGTGGTCTGGTGAAAAGATATCCGGCAGGCGCTGCCGCGTGGATGGGCTTTGAGGTGCTTCGTAGTCAACATGGTTTTCGCCCTGTCGGTTTCTCACAGAGTTTGCCGAATGGCGCGGTTTGTGTTTCTGAAGGTGGCCGCTTCAGCTGCGGTCGTAAAAAATGCGGTCACATCGCCGTCAAGATCGGGGCTGGTCGCTGGTACGGTGCTGGCGTTTTCAAGCACCCGCTTCTTCGCAATCACTACAACTTACGTTGTTTAGTTAAGTAAAATCTCGAATTTCTGGTCATGATTTTGGGCTGGCGGATTTTTCGCTGGCCTATCGTTAGCCTCGTTCTTCAACAGCCTACTAGGCGTTGACCAAGGGCAGTCGAATCGTCACGGTTGTTCCCGCGGTCTCGTTGGCGGCGGAGTCTCGCTCGACGGATTTGACAGAAATCTCGCCGTGCATTTTTGAAATATAATTTTTTACGAGCGGCATGCCATAGCCGGTACCTTTTTCGCCGGATGTACCTCGCCGAGTCGTTGCCGTGCGCAGATCAAAGAGAGAGCCCAAAAGGGCGTCGGGCATTCCGATACCGAAGTCACGGAATTGTACCGAGCAGGTCTGAGCGTCCTTTGTTGCGATGATGTGAACTTCGGTCTGCGACTCAGAAAATTTTATTGCGTTGGTCAAGAGATTCGTAAAGATAACGAGCGTGAGCACAGTTTCGTCACCCAGGATCATGATCGAGTCACTTTCACTTTTCAACAGAACCTTAACCTTCTTGGCTTCGCTGCGGTCGTTATTGATTTGGATGGCGCTTTTGAGAACGGCGACGACATTGAGCGGGTGGATATTCAGATTCACTTTGCCATCCTGAACCGAACGAATGGTGCGAAGTTTATCGAGCATCGTGGAGATTGTTTTTGAGGCGCGATCGATCCGATCGAGACTTTTGTCGTTCTCGCCTGAGGCATCATTAGGGTGCATCTTCATCATCTCAACGGCTGTGCAAATAGTGGTTGTCGGTGTCGCTACGTCGTGTAGAACAGTGCGCAGAAGATTTTCTGTTTCGACTTGGCTCGAAGATATCGCGGCGATCAATTGATCCTCGGTGCGCACAAAGAACTGCAGAGTGAGCAACAAATAAGTTGAGAAGGTGAGTAGGTTAGTCAGCCTCTCGACATCGTAATTGACCATATTCAGTACATCGGTGGGTATTAGCTGCTGTAGTTCAAGCATACGCAGGGCGATGGTCACGAGCATCGCATAAATGGAGCCAAACCAAACTCCTCGGCGACCAAAAAGTGTTGAGCCGGTTGCCGGAACGGCGACGATCCAAAAGACCCCAGGAGATCTCAAGCCGCCACCGGCATAAACCATGATCGTCAAATAGATACAGAGTGGTCCGAAGACGCCGAGTGCGAGATAGTTGAGGTTACACGTTCGTCGCACCACTTGCGGCCAGGCCAGGACGAAGAACAGGATCAAAAACGAAATGGCGTTGTAGGTGGTGACTTGATATTGAAAGTTGTATTTAAGCAGGTAGAAAACACTGATGAGTATTCCGATTAAATAAATGAGGCGAACATAGGAGTGTTTTCGTACATCTTGTGCAGACAGGTTGGGCCAAAGAGGAAATAGGAATTCGCCTAATTTTTGCATCATTTCCATGATTTGAACATAGCGGTGACGCGAAATCTAGTGGATTAACCGGCGGTCGAGTCGACGGGGGCAAAACGCCGTACCCGTTTGCCATCGAGCTCGATTTCTCCGAGGAACATCTCTTTAGGACGGACCCAGAGTTTTCCGAGTTTGTTCTCGTAAAGTGTTTCGTAAAGAACCATCTCTTCGAGCGTTTCAGAATGGCGAACGATGTCGATCGCCCGATACATCATGCCTTTGTAGTGACGGTAGAGGCCGCCTTTGTTGAGTTCGGGTATTTGTGCGGGCGTCGTAGCTGATGTTGATGCCGGATCCGGTGCCGGAGCTGATGGCGAAGTCTTGATTGAAGTCATGGCTTTGGGATCCTTTCGCCCAGTCGCAGTTGGGGTTGCGGTCGAGGTTGATACCATGGATCAGGTGTGACGCGCTAGTGATCTTTCAATGGGTGAATCGCAAACGCACGGATGTTGCGCACGCCTTCGATATTTTCCAAGCGGCCCTCGACGTCGATGAGGGAATAGCTGAGGAGAGTGAGTCGTGTTTTCTGATAGAGATCAGGGGTGATCACCAGGTTCATGATTCCGGTTTCGTCCTCAAGGCTGACAAAACACATGCCTTTTGCGGTCGGCGGTTTTTGCAAAAGGCACATCAGGCCAGCCACTCGGACCGGCGTGCGGTGCTTAAGGTCCGCAAGTTGTTTAGCCGTGATGTAGCGGGCATGAGGGGTACGCAGCAGCGTCGGGCGCAGCACCGCAAGAGGATGCGAGTCGATCGCAAAGCCTTTGCTTTGATACTCGCGTTGCAGGTTTTCCCAAGGGTTTTCCACAGGCAAAAGTTCTTTTTCATGTCCTCGGCGATCGTGGTCGAGACCTTGCTGCGAGCCGAAAAACAAACTCTGTTCATCAAAACTGGTGCCTTGCAGCTCCCACAGTGCCTGTCGTGCATTCAAATCGAGACCATGTAAAGCTCCGGCCTCAGCCAAGCGAATAAGGCTGTGACGGGGAACGCGAGAGCGGCGAACCAAATCACTCAAATCCCTAAACGGACCATTCACCTGACGTTCGCGGATGAGATTGAGGGCATGTTCTTGGCGCAAACCATAAACCGAACGAAAGCCAACACGGACATCGCGCCGAAGATCGAGCGGAGGTTTTGTCGCCGGTGGCGTGACCAGGGTGTAATCCCATTCGGAGGTCTGCACATCCAGCGGCAGAAATCGGACCTGGTGCCTTTGCGCATCAGCAATCAATTGTCGAGGAGAGTAAAAACCCATTGGTTGACTATTGAGAAGCGCACAGGCGAAGGCATCGGGGTGATGGTGCTTCAGGTAACAGCTGACATAAGTGATCAATGCAAAGCTTGCCGCGTGACTCTCGGGAAAGCCATAAGAAGAAAATCCCTCGATGGTCTTGTAAATCTGCTCGGCATAATCACGCGCAATCCCGCGGGTGAGCATGCCGCTGACCACACGCTGACGGATATTACCCATTACCGCTTTTTTGCGCCATGCCGATGACATGATTCGCCTGAGGTCATCGGCTTCATCCGGAGAAAAGCCGGCGGCCTGTACGGCGATCTGCATGACTTGCTCTTGAAAAAGCGGTACG
>SXRI01000446.1 GCA_005793615.1 Bdellovibrionales bacterium | reverse complement strand
CTCCTGGGACAAATTCCGCCGCACTGTCATTTTTTTCGTCAGCACAGCAGCACCAGACCAGCTGGCGAGCCTGGTACGCGCTATGCATTTAGACTAAGCCATGAAATCGCCGAATCGATTTGTCAGATTGCTCAGCGCCACCCTTCTGCTCGTCCTGAATATCCCTGTGGCAAAGGCAGAACACATTTGCGGCCAAGGTAAAACCCGAGAAGGCGCTGAGTACCGCTACTGTGTCGATAGCGAAAGCGACCTTGACGAAGCCGTTCGCGCAAAATCAAATTTGATCTACTACCTCCACGGCATGGGGGGCTCGGAAAACACCTGGGCGACGGCCGCACAATATCGTCCACTGCGAGCTCAGTGGAGTGCCACTTCGCCTACCAAAAGTTCACCCGTGGTTATTTCTGTCTCCCTTGGGCCACTTTGGCTGCTGACCGAAAGCCCAAAAATCGGTACGCGCTCGCTACAAGCGGTTTTCGTCGACGACATCATGCCTAAAATCGAAGCCCGCTTTGCGATCCGCAACCCCTATCGCATCGCCCTCGGCGAATCAGTGGGTGGATTCAATGCGGTCCAGCTCTTGGTGAAAGAATCGGCAAAGTTTAAGAAAATAGCCTTAGTATGCCCAGCACTGGCGACCATCGGACCGCTTTCCAGCGACGATGAAGTGAATGCCTATATTAAGCGCCATGAACCCTACATCGAAGCCGAATGGGTGAAGAACAGCATGGCTTTGACCCGTAGCGAGTTCCCGACTGAAACCGACTGGCTCAAACATGATCCATTTATGTTGGTGATGCGCCTGAATCGACAGAGCCCGAAGCTCTTTGTGTCATGCACGACTCAAGATGAACATGGTTTTTTCGAGGGTGCCCAGCGCTTCGCACGCGAAGCCATTCAGCAAGGCGTGCAAACTCGTTGGGTTCCGATCATTGGCGGCAGTCACTGCAACCAAACCGAGGCATCACTCAAAGCTTTAGGTGAATTTTTAACTTCACCTTAAGAGCCCAGCCTCAGAGCGTGAACGCCGGCGTTTTGATCACCACCAGCTTTTCTTTACACATATCACGCATGGTATAGGGAATTCCGCCGGTTCCATATCCAGACGGGCCATCACCGCGAAAGGGCATCCAATCAACCCGGAACGTGGTGGCATCATTAATCATCACCGCACTCGCACGTAAACCACGAGTCACACTCAGCAGACGATCGAGGTCGCGACCAAAGACCGCCGCTTGAAAACTCCACTCGACCGCATTGGCCTGGGTAATGGCATCTTCCAACTCGCGAAAACGATTAACCGCGACCACTGGACCGAAAACTTCTTCGCGCATCACTCGCTCGGTTGCACCGACTTCACTGAGCACAGTGGGCGCAAAACAATTATGTTTCAGACGCTCACCGCCGGTAAGAAGTTTGGCGCCGTTTTTCACGGCTTCCAATACGATCGTATCGATGCGTTCAAGATCTCTCACGCGAATGATTGGCCCACAATCGGTGCTGGCGAGACGTGGATCACCGGTTTTCAACTCCCTGACGGCCTTTACCAAGCGAGAAATAAACTCGCTCGCCAAATCATCATGAACAAAAATCCTTTGCACACTGACGCAGACCTGCCCGGAGTGATAAAAGCCGCCGCGCACCACCAGCGGCACCACCACATCCAAGTCTGCATCACGGTCGATCACTACCGGAGCGCAGCCACCGTGTTCAAGTTGAATGCGAGCCCCGGGCACTAACCGCGAACGCAAGTGCCAACCGACCTTGGCACTGCCGATGAAACTTAAATAATCCACTTCGCTCACGATTTTCTCAACCACCGCGTTTTCAGCAATCAGTGGCAAGGCCATCTCCGGCTCAAGCCCGGACTCGTAAAGTGCTTCAAGAAAGGTGAGGCACGAAAGCGGTGTTTCCAGCGCCGGCTTCACCAGTACCGGACATCCTACGGCGATCGCGGGTGCCACCTGATGTACAACCAGATTCAACGGATGATTGAAGGCGGCAATCGCCAGCGCTACGCCCACAGGCTCAGGATAGGTAAAGGCCAGACGCCCACTGGCGGCCTCGGTCGCACGCATCGGAATTTCTGTACCGTGAAGCCGCACGGCCTCGTCGGCGGCAAAGGCAAGCGAGCTGATGGCGCGCGCGACTTCGATACGAGCATCCCGCAATGGCTTACCACCCTCCCACGCGATGAGATCAGCCAAGGCTTCGCTACGTTCAGCGAGTTTCTGCGCGGCTAGTTTAAGTATCTTCGCCCGCTCATGGGTCTTCGGCTGCTTACCCTGTATAAAACATTGCCTGAGACTTGCGAGATTCTCACGAGCTTCAGCCTCGTTCATGTAACCGATCATTGCGATGCGCCGCTGATCCCAGGGCGACTTGAGTTCATGGAACTCACTGACTTCAAAACTCAGTCTTCTGCCAGCGTCGGCGCGAAAAGGCACATACCGCTCGCGCACAATCGAATCAGCTGGATACACGCGAAACCTCCCGCTCAGGGCTCAGGGAAAGAGACAAATGAACTCAGCACCTTCACCAGGTATACTTTGCACCTGAACAGAACCGCCATGCTTTAACATAACATGTTTAACAATAGACAACCCAAGGCCAGTGCCTCCTTGGTCACGAGAACGACCGGCGTCAACGCGGTAAAAACGCTCAAACAAACGCGGCTGGTGCTCAAGGGCGATTCCGGGCCCATTGTCTTTCACGCGTAGCTCCACGCCGCTGGCCGTTTTCTTCCAACTAACATCGATGCGTGAACCATCGGGCGTGTATTTGATGGCATTGAGAATCAGATTCTCCAAGACCTGCTCTAAGCGCTGTGGATCAGCTAAGACCACATCGCTTTCGAAATGGGTTTCGATGACGGTTTTACTTTTGCTAACACGCCGAGGTTCAATCTGCCTTAATGCCGCATCCGTCACCTCGCTGGTGGAGACTTCGATGCGCTCAAGTTCAGCACCAGATTCGAGTGTCGACAGATCCAGTAGATCACTGACCAAATAAATCAAACGATCGACATTACGAGAAATCACGTCGATGAACTGCGGTGCATCTTCATAGCGTCCGGTTTTCAAATCATCGCGAAGAGTGTCGACATAACCCTTGATATTTG
>SXRI01000445.1 GCA_005793615.1 Bdellovibrionales bacterium | reverse complement strand
GACTCTACTGCTAACCCGCTACCGCAATACCTTGTGAAACGTTCTCTGCGATCATCAGGACCGTACACGGCTATTTCCGCACTTTTATGGGGAGCGTCCTTTACCGATCGCACTGTCTCTAATAATACAACCTATTATTATGTTGTCGCTGCGACTAATTCGACCGGAACCAGCCTCGACACTGCTGAAGTCAGCAAACTGGTTTCAGTCACAACACCGGCGACAGCGACAAGTTTAACGGCGACGCCTGGTAGAAATGAAATCAAACTTGATTGGGTCGGCTTCAGTTCAGACAGCACCTATGCCGTGCTCCGCGCCCAGCAGAGCGGCGGACCGTACACGGTCATTAAAACAGGTCTCGTTACCAAAAATTACATCGACACGACTCTTAGCAATGGCACTGTTTATTACTACGTCATTCGTGGCGTGAATCCTTGGGGCAACGCCATTCAATCCAGCGAAGCCAACGCCACACCCCTGAATACCGGACCGGCACCGACAACTTTGACGATGGCGGCCCTTAATCAAGGAGGACCGTGTGGTGACGGCACTGGCGTAGTGCTAACGTGGAGCTCGCCTCAATACTATGACGGATTCAACCTGCGCCGATCCGACATTCCCGGCGCTGAATACACCTACCTGAATCTACCCGTCGGCACCAATAGTCGCGTCGAGTGTCCCGGACTCTCCAACGGCGTCAATGGCTACAATTTTTATACCGTTGTCGGCACCTGGAATGCTGATGAATCACCGAACTCCAACGAAGTCGGAATCGCTGCTATTCCACCGCCGCAACTCACTGCGCGTGCGGGCGCAACGCTCATCAATCTCTCTTGGCCGGTGGTCAATAGCGCAAGCGGCTATGCGATTTACCGGGCCACACGTTCGGGCGGGCCCTATGTGCAGCTCGAAAGTAACTACGGCACCAACTCTTACGACGATGCCGTCGACGGCGTAAATGTGTTTCTAGGAAAAACCTACTTCTATTATATTCAAGCCCATTTCGCCAACGGCGCTGTTGGCTATCCAACCCTTCAGGCCAGCGCTACTCCCGACACAAATCCGAATGCACCCAGCAATCTCATTGTGCTCATGGATCCCACCCGGGTTCCACAGCTCTTTTGGTCCGCGCCGGGAAATTTCAATCGCTTCAACATCTATCGTTCGAGTTCAATCGGCGGACCCTACATCTACATTGGCTCGACTCCGAGTAACATCAATACCAATACATTCACCGACACCTCGGCACCTGTTGGTTTATGGTATTACCAGGTGACTGCACAATGGGGCTCGTTTGAAACCACGCCGGTCACGTCTGCACCTTATCGCCATGGTTTCCCTGTGGTTTTGAGTGCGACTCCCGGAGCCGCGAGTATTTCATTGACGTGGACTAGTGTTGGCGGAGCCGCGAACTACCGTGTTTACCGCTCGACCACTCTTGGCGGAACATCCACGCTCATTGGTTCGCCAGCGACGAACTCGTTTGTCGACTCCACGGCTCTCGCCGCAACCGGATATTTTTATTACGTCGATGCCGGGTTCGCCGACGCGACTTTCGGTGAACCCTCGGTTGGCACCAGTGCCATGCGAACCGGTTCCACGGTGCCTACTGGGTTAACGGTTACCAACTCCACAAGCAGCTCGCTTTCACTCACTTGGGCTATGGTACCAAACGCCACACAGTACAAGGTCTATAAAAGCGGCTCAATCGGCGGAACCTATATCTTGGTTTCGACCACCTCAACCAATACAGCACTAGCGGCATCAGGTATGCTTTCAGGCGTAACTTACTACTTCAAGGTCGCATCTATTGTTTCAGGTACGGAATCGGCCAAATCGACCGCTGTTAGCGGAACCACCTATGACTATCCTTTTGCGCCTTCACTGAAGATTGGCAGCAATAGCGCCGAAGTCTGCTGGCAACCAGTGACCGGCGCGATTTCGTACACGATTAAACGCAGCACTGACGGCGTCAACTTCGCACCCATCGTCACTGGCGCCACCGGTTGCCCTCTGAGCGACGCCACTGTTGTCAACGGTACACTCTACTTCTACACGGTCACGGCGGTTTTTGCCACTGGCGCACAGACAACCTCTCCGATGAGCAGCGGCGTGACTCCAGGAATTACGCCCTTGATTCCCAACGGCCTTACTGTCGTGGGTAACTCAACCGGTACCGATATCTCACTTTCCTGGTCGTTCATTACTGGCGCCACCGGCTACATGGTTTATATCTCTACGACAAGCGGAAGCGGCTTCACACCCGCTCTGGTCATCCCGATCGCCTCAAATAACAACGTGGTGATTAGTTCTCTGAGCTCCGACACCACTTACTATTTCACAGTTGCCGCAGTAAACGGTCTACTCGAGTCGGCACAATCTCCCGAAATCGCAGTGACCACGGCAGCAACTCCGGCGGCGCCAACCGTTGCTGTCGTCAACAACACTGTCCTTGAGATTTCCTGGGCGCCAATAGCAGGCGCGACGGCCTACGACCTTCTCCGATCAGTTGATGGAGTCAATTTCGAACATCTTACGGTTGGGCCTGAGTCTAGTCCATACACAGACAACACTGCGGTCCCTGGCGTAGGCTATTTCTATCGCTACCAACCCTACACTGACGTTGGCCGGCAGATTCCGATGGCGGTATCCTCAAATAGCAATCCGGCCGTCACTCTCGGCAATGCGCCCCTTACACCCACGCAGCTGATCGCTTATGCAACCGCTCCGACGTCCGTCAATCTTGTGTGGAGCTTGATTCCCAATGCCTCGGCTTATCGTATCTATCGCAGCGCAACCGGTCTTCCCGGGTCGTTTGCTCTCTTGAATACGATCACCACTAATGTCTTTTACATGCCAACGATTGCAACCGATTCGACAGTGGCGGCGGCTGCTACATATTTTTACACCGTGACCGCTGTCAATACCTCAGGCGTGGAATCGGCTTTATCCAACGTCGCCTCGGTCTCAACGAACTCGGGCGCTGCGGGGCTGGCGGCCTCGCTCGGCACCAACACGATCGACCTTTCATGGACCGCTGTTGGTGGTGCGGCCTCTTACACTCTTCGCCGCGGGGTGAATGTCGGTGGGCCTTACGGAGTGATCGCTACTGGCCTTGCATCAACCTCTCATATCGATTCAACAGTCGAACATGGCATTCAATATTACTATGTGGTCAATGCCATCACCGCCTCAGGCGAAACGCTACCTGACTCGAACGAGGCCAATGCGACCGCGCAGGTCATTATGAATATTCAGGTGCCGATCGAGCTCACCGATCAGGGCCTAAGTTCGCAAACCACCCCTATTACATTCGAGCGTACGCGTACGACCCTCGACACCGCCTACTATGATGGCACGGTTACCTTTGCACTCGAACTTAACGTGACCAATACCGACTCGAGTCCCGCCGTGGTCTCGCTACTCGACACCTCCAACGCCACGATCGCGACCCTTGCCGTGGCTGCGGGAACCAATTTACCTTTCCGAACGCGTGTTTTATTCACGCCCAACGCAGGAGCCAGTGACTATCGTTTGCAATTGCCAGGCACCACTGCCAATGCCCAACTGCAAGTGCACTCGGCGCGCATACTAATCACCCAAAGTGGTGCATCACGCACACGCCTGTATCTTCCCCTTCTGGCCTCACTGAGCGGCACATCCTCGGGTGACGTCGCCGCCGCGATTGAAACCACGACGGCAACTGTCTTCACAGCACCCAACTCAAGTTCGCTCTATAAACGTGAAACTGCGAAATACTCCAAGCTCGCCGATACCAGTCCTTGGGAGCTGGAAACACTCGTCGCGACTGATAACGGTGTCATTGGTTCTGTGGCACTCATCAAGGAGTCCACTGGAGAAGTCGTCTTGGGAACGCAGGGCTATATGAGTAATTCCGCGATCGCCATGATTCGCGCGCCGTTTGCCGAAGGTACAACCTCATTCGATTCAACGACTGAAGGTCTAAATTTCGCCATCAGTATTCGCTGCGAGTTCAACTGCGCAAGCGGTAGTGTGAAGCTGTACAAAGCCGGATTGTGGCTCACACTCAAACAAATCACGAAATTACGGATTCCGTTCCGCATCGGTTTTGGCCTATCAGGCACTTCAACGATCGCTCAAGACAACGAACGTACGCGAATCGACACTGCTTCGTTCTCGAATCCCATATTTGCCTTTCAGGCGGTCGCCTCGGTCGCGGCGCCAAACTCCATCACTGTTGATCTCGTCTCCGCTGGTACCGACGATCAAGATATTTTGAGCCTCACGCCGATCGCCGGCTCGAGTTTGACCTTCAGTTCACCGCTCAAGACCCTGACTCGCTCGCCCTCGACTCTCACACTCACAAACGGCGACCGCTTTTTACCGCTTGTAACCCCGGGAGCTATGACGACATTCAAGCTCTTCGATGCCAGTATCCTGGTTGACGCTCAGAAATAGATTTCCAACAAATTTTGAATGACTTCGCAGGACTGGTGCCAATCACTATTTGGAGTCACTTAAAAATTGAAATACCACGCGCACTGCAGTGAGAACTCTTGAATGAGAGGCGCTGGATAGGCCGTTTTTGCCGTCGCGAACATTGAGGAGTACTGTGTTGTCGAGACGACAAGTTCAGGTCGAATCCCCTGCCCGAGTTTCGTTGGGTAATCGGCGCCAAGACGCATACCGAAAAACATGCCGGAGCCACTGACCGTGGGGGCACCATCGTTCACGTCGCGCTG
Source organism: Bdellovibrionales bacterium (assembly GCA_005793615.1). GTDB lineage: Bacteria > Bdellovibrionota > Bdellovibrionia > Bdellovibrionales > JAMPXM01 > SXRI01. The sequence goes on along the minus strand of SXRI01000445.1, from coordinate 2,362 downwards.
AATATCTGCTTGTGCCAGGCCAACAGCGATCCCATAAAAGGGCACGAATCTCTTGATTAAGATCGTGCTACCGGAAGGTGCGGCGGACATCGCCGGGGCTGGTTCCAAGAAATACCAGCGTGACACAAAACCGGTGAACGAAACTCCTGCCGAAAAAGGCACGAAATTCACGCCACGCGAATGCTCAAATGCGAGTCCAAAGTAATCACTCAAAAGAGTCTCGACAAAAACCGAGGCAACCACAGGACCATCAGAACGTTGCACCGTTCCGATCGCTCCGTTACTCAATGGTTGAGTGCTCGAAATACCGGTTCCACCATAGCCTGCAGAGACTCCCCACCGATAGTCACTGGCTGTGAATGCCCGTGCTTCGCCAACGAACGAGAGTAGCAGGACTACAAAGCAAGTGCCCGCTAAGCCAGTGCCTATGGTATTCCGGGTATTACGCAACCTGTTTGCCACCATTTGCCCCGTCGTTGTCATTCGTCTCAAGAACATGCACTCCGGCATCACCCGGCAACGGGCCGAAAACATCTACTAGATTGAGATCACCCTGCTCCACCATCGCCTTCAATCGTTGCGAGAAGAACTCGATGGCTTTTTCTGTCTCCGCTGCCGGCTGTTTATCCGGTGTTTGCAGTTCTTCTTTAGCAATCTCAGCGACCATCATCGACGCAAGGCCGAGCATACGGTCTTTCAAATCCATGCGAACACGTAGGTACGAAACCAATTCATCGGGTGTTAACCCCATCATTAACATTTTAAGCTGATCATCAGGCCACTCGCCAAGAAATGCGAGCGACGGTCGACCGCGCTTGAACTCCTCAATTCCCGGAGTTTGAATATCGGCCAGGAGCGTGATTTCTTCGATGATACTGAGACTCTCGACGATTTTATTCAGAGCCATGCCGAGCGAAACAATTTCGTGGCCGACTGTCGGTTTAATCCGCCCCATGAGATTGCGATCCATTGTCTCGAGCTCCTCAGACTGGATCTCGGTCAATTGTCCGGCTTGAACGAGTAACTCCTTCTTTCCCTCAGGACTCAACGATTTGATGAAGCGGTCACGCATGTCTTTGGTCATATAGAGCGACACCAAAGTTCTTAGGCGCGGATTTTGGTCTATCAGCACTTTACGAATCGTGGTAAGTCCCACATTCTCAACGTACGAAAACGGCTGCCTGAGTGAATCCGAACCCAGGTTCAGCGTGGACAGCAAATCCCAGTAGGCTTTCTCAAGGGCATCGCGCTTTTCAACAATGTCGAGCTCCGGCATGCGCGCGAATACCTTTTGCACCTCAGGCAATGCATCTACAGGAATAGGAAGTTTGCCGGAGTCGCGAAATGCGATCTCAGCGAAGCAAACCAAACGCAAACGACCAGGATCGCCCATATTACACCATTGACGAATGACTTCTTCGAGACTGCCCGCCATTTTCGGAAGAAGTTCTCGCAAGCGTTCACCAAGCGATTCAATATCACGACCAGTTCGAAAACGATCTTTTTCGTCTTGATCACGCGCCAGCTGATCATCTTGTTCTTGCTCTGCTTGTATTTCCTTCGCGGCTTCAGCTAAGGAGGCAAAGTCGCTCGCATCTTCGGAAGTTTCGCCGGCTCCCATATCGAGGTCGCCCGCGGCAGCACCAGAGGTACCAAAGATCTTGGCGAGCAATTGCCACAGGAAAACTCCAGCGAGAATCGTCATGGCGAGCAAGATTTGCCCGGCAAGATTCTGATGCTGAATAGCCCACTCCATCCAATCCTTGGGAACCTTTTCAATGACTTTTTTCTCAGGAGCCCTCTTGATAATGGTGACTGCTGATTTCGCTGCGTTACCGAATTCACCAGCGAGGCGCTTTTTCAACCACTGTTCAACTTCACCTTTCACAACCGGATTCAGGTCCTCGTTAAGACCCACCGACATCACGACGCTGCGAATGCGAAAGTTCTCCATGAATTTCTGCGCGACCGTGCGTTCATCAACCGGTGCAACTACCGACTTCAGTAATTGTTCAGCGTCGATGGTTCCCAGCATTAAATCTGTATAGGGATCAAAATCCGGTGGTTTCACCTCTCTCAGAGGTGCTGCTAAAGGTGCGACCGGGGTCAACTCGAGCTGAGCCCCTAGAGTGAAAGCTTCACGATCCACAAGAGTCGCTAGTTCAAGTGAATAACGACGAACCAGCAGGCCCTCGAGAAATGCTTTCGCTCCGAGTGTGTCTGGATTCATCGATGTGTTCACACCTTTGGCGGCGTGAACAATCCCAGTTGAAAGTCCGCAAAGAACCGTCAGCAGTACTCGGCAAAAGAGGTTGATCGCGGGCAGTTTCATCATTGTCGCGAGCCTCTCACGCCGCCACGG
>SXRI01000444.1 GCA_005793615.1 Bdellovibrionales bacterium | reverse complement strand
GTCATTCAGCGACGATCCTACGGACTGCGCGATGAGGAATACCTGAAATTGAAAATCCTGACCTGTATGCTGCGGGAGATTTAAACAAAATCAGTACGAAAAATGGAGTTTTTCTTCCCCTCAACTACACGAAGAGCCAAATTTAGATACCAACCGGCGAAGAAGTCTCGGTGAGACCGGCTAGAAATTTATCTGTCAAAGTACTAGTTTCGCATCGATCAATGAAGCCATTTTGGCAAAAAAGTGCGCCGGTCGCTGCCATGGCGGCGCATGGGAACACAGTGTTGTCGTTGAACTTAAGACCGACATTCGCACTCGCATTCTCTCTACTGGACGCGGTCAAATGCCTCCTTCCACGAGTGCTCCACTGACGAAAGAAGAACTCACTCTGTTGGTGAGTTGGATCGATGCCGGCGCTCCTATGGAAAAACCTCGCGCCGATGGCGATCCCGATCCGAAACCGGAGCCGACTCCGGGTCCTCAGCCTTTACCGACACCAGAACCAAAGCCAGAACCAAAGCCAGAGCCCACACCTGAGCCGAAGCCTGAACCAACACCGCTGCCAACACCGATCCCAGATGGTGCTCTGCCCAGTTTTGCGCAACTTAAAACCTTTGTACTCGAAGCTAAGTGCTTAAAATGTCATGATGGCTCAGACGAATTTTCCTACGATCTCGGTAACTACGAAAAAGTGGTCGAGAAGGTGCGAACAGTGCGCGAGCGCGTGTTGCTACCGACGACGGATCGCAAACGCATGCCGATGGGTCGAAGGAGCCCGCAACTCACCGATATTGAACTCGTGACCCTCTTGGCCTGGATCGATAGTGGCTACCCGGAGAATGGTTCCGGCACATGGCAGCCTCCTAACAATCCGCAACCGACACCGGCTCCACAACCAATTCCCAAACCGGAACCTAAACCTGAGCCGGAACCGGCGCCGACTCCGGAGTCAAAGCCCAACCCCGAGCCGAAGCCCAACCCCGAGCCGACACCGGCTCCGCAACCGGCTCCGCAACCGGCTCCGCAACCGACACCGCAACCCAAACGAAACTAAAGACGCGACTTTTTTCGCGTCTCGACTTGGCCTTCGAATTTGATCATGCGTTAATGAGGAAATGAAAACTTCTCATTTCATGTGCACCTTTGGTGTTTTCTCGACTGTCCTTGCTCTACAGCTTGTGGGTGTTAGCGCACAAGGGTTTCCCGATCTCATTCGTCACGGTTATGTAAATTGCAATAACTGCCACTCGAGCCCTTCGGGTGGCGGCACGATCAACGACTATGGGCGAAATTTCGCTTCCGAGGGAATCAGCACTTGGAGTCGAAAAGGTGAGGAGAGCGTATTGCACGGACTCATTCGCCGCAAATCCATACCTTCATGGTTGTCGATCGGCGGTGATATTCGTGCGGTGCAGTTTTGGGAAGAGAACAAGCAGATTCAATCAGCGCGCTCGATTATGATGCAGGCTGATTTCGAGGCCGCCGTGAAAGATCGCGGCGTCACTATGGACGTTGCCTTCGGTCGCTTTCAAACTGCGGCCGAAGAACCGCGGCCAAATAGCCGGCGCTATTTCTTGGGCTATAATTTTACCGATGAAATCATGTTGCGTGCCGGTCGGTTCACACCAGTTTATGGTGTCAACACAGCCGACCATATCATCGCCACTCGTCGTCCGCTCAGACTCGATCAGGGTCACGAGACCTTTAACATTGAGGCCAGCTGGATCACGGACACTTGGAATGTTTTTGTCACTGCTATTCAAGGCCCCGTTGATGACCCCACGACGACGCAAGAAAAGGGCGGCTCGGCACAAATCGCCTACGCTTTCCATGACACTTACAAGATCGGCGCCAGCTATTGGAGCAGCTCTTCTGAGCAAGCTACCCGACAGATGGCAGGTGTGCACACCCTGCTTGGTTTCACTCCCGAGCTTTATCTCATGAACGAGTTCGACCTGCAGTGGACAACACCAACCGGCGGCACCAAAACTCAGGGCTATTTCAACTACAACCGCTTTGGCTATGAAGTCTATCGCGGCGTGCATCTACTCGGTACTGTGGAGCTGTGGCAAACCGACATGAATAATCCCAAAACCGGCAATGACCGCTACGGGGTCGGCACTCAACTGTTTCCGCGGCCACACTTCGACATTCAGGCGCTATGGACCAAGTACCGCAAACTCGCCGTCGACGACCAGTACTTTCAAGATTACGCCTGGCTCGTCTTTCACTACTATTTTTAAAACGCCCAAGCTGCAGTGCCGTCTTGCCAGCTGCGTTCTCTGGCCTGCGTTCTCTGGCCTGCGCATAAGTCTGTGGGAAGAGTCACAACCTAGCTCACACGAAACCAATTTCTTCTGTTATTTAGCATAATTGCCTGGCTTCACGCTTGACTTGGAAAAGTGAATATAATATTGCCCTTATCGTGAAAACACGCCAACGAGATTTTTTCGATCGCGACCGGGAGTATGGTCCTCGCCGTAAAACCTACGGCGGCGCCGAACAGAATGGGCTGCGTAAAATCAAACGCCCACTGGATCACCGCAGGCCGGTACATCTGCTTCTCAAATCGTCGCACGCTCGGGCCAAGCTGAGCATGCTCAGTGGCAAGAACCGCCTTGAAATCAAGGCACTCATCACGAAATGGGCGGCGAAGTTCAGTATTAAAATCCATGGCATGGAGAACATGGGTAATCACCTTCACATCATCGCCACCTTTCCACGGCGCGAGGCCTTCGCTGATTTCCTGCGAACCATCACCTCCTTGATCGCCCGCAAGATCACCGGCGCACGCAAAGGAAGACCTTTCGGAAAACGATTTTGGGACGACCTCGCCTTTACTCGCGTGATTACTGGATGGCGCGATGTTAAAGGAGTTAAGAATTATCTCGGCAAGAATGCCGTCGAACGCGACGTTGGCCCGATGGCGCGGCGAACAATCGAGGAATATGAGGAGGCCCGACGACTGGCAAGTCGGCGCGGTGTCGACGTCTGGGAGATTCTCGAAGCACCAGCGTGAGTCGTTTACCGGTTACGGCGCTAGTATCAATCGTTGATACACACCGTTGATACACACCGTTGATACACACCGTTGATACACACCGTTGATACACACCGCTGATACACACCGTTGATACACACCGCTGATACACACCGCTGACACCTAGGAAGGACAGTTGGGCGAATTCGATAATTCCCGCGGTTTCGCTCTGACGAAAATGACCCAGGGTCGATTGTCTCATTTCGAGAAACTCATAGTCCGCACACCAATCATCCGCAACCAATAGTCCGAGCCGGCATGTCGTCGCTTTAGGCAGTGTCATGACGCCTTCTCACGCCTGACTAAGGTGTAGGCAAATTACTGGGCCTTTCTTCTTTTTGTTGGTGGTCTGGCGACCACCTACCAAAAAGAAGGGTCAGGTCGCGAGCTTCGTAAAGAAAAAGCGGTGATTCAAGTAACCACATTTCTGCATGATCTTGAGAGCGAAGTAGGTCATGTTTTTGTAGCCGTAGGCCTGCCATTTGAGACCCTTGATAGCGCGGTTGATACCTTCGCTGACTCCGGTGGTTACCCGATATGTCCAGAAGTTCCAAAATCGATCCTCGTTCATGATCGATCGTATCCAATCTACGATGTAGTTTGCGCCGATCTGCATAGCCCATTGATAGCATTCACCGAGTCGGATCTGCGCCATCTGTGTGTCTGCTGTATCAAAAATTCGATGGAAGTTTTCTTTAATCAACTCAAGCTTTGACATGCGTTCATTGAGCTTCATCACCTGATCGATGTGGCGTTGGTCAGTCTTGCTTCGGTTCTCTGCTTTGGTTAAGTAGATGTATCGGTACTTTCCGTTCATCAGATCTCCCATCGCACCTTCTGGATCGATTCTCTCTAGCTCGTCTTTTCGTTCTTCATTCAGTGCTTCATTAAATCTTTGAACCAAGTGGAACCTATCCCAAACGACAATCGCGTTCGAGCAGTGCTCTTTAACAGAAGTTGCATAACCCTCGTGCTGGTCAGTTGCCACTACCTCGATTTGTTTGCATGCCTCGGGACCGAGTATCTCAAAAAACATATCCAGAGCCTCTTTGCGGCGACTCTGCGAGACCCAGATCACCTTACGTGTCCGCTGATCCACAATGACCGTCATAAATAAATCATCGCGAGTCTCATGTTTTTCTTGCTGCTTCGGTGATCTGGCGTAGACCTCGTCAACCGAGATTCGCGTCACTTTCGGGATCTCATACCCTTGAAGCATTCGCTTAAGGATATAATGATCGACCGCATAACATGTCATTTTATCAACCGCCTCGAGCCTTGAGACAGCCATCACTGATGTCACTTCAGACATTCGGTTGATCCACCAAGCAAGCTCCAGAGTCATGTGCGGCGAGGTCGGGCAAAGCCACTCTATCAACTCCGAGCGAGTCGTTCGACATGCTTCACAGCGGCGTTTCTCGCGCCAAAATCCCACGGTGACGGTCCAGCCAAAACATCTTAAATGTCGTGCCTTGACCCAGTAGCGATCCCCTTGAGCACCCAACCTTCCGCCACAACAAGGGCAGAGATGAATCTTCTCAGGTATCTTCTCTAAAATGATCTCCATCGTCTTCGACGCGGAGGATTCTTTGATGTCGATAACCGAAAAACCTTGAAAAGATCGAAAGGCATGGGGAATGTAGATCGAGGCCTTTGCTTCCATGCTGCGGCTCCTGGTTGATGTTGCGTAGTAACAAAATCACACCAAAACCAAGCACGGATGCCAAAGGCCTTTTTCTTTGGGTCTAGGACTTATCCACATCTCACCGACTATTTAAAGAATGATCCCAAATTACTGCCTTTAAACCAATCCCCGGCAGGCCTGAAGTTTGAATCTACGAAAGCCGATCCACCTGTAATCTCACTGGCGACGATCACTGGCGGCGATCACCTAGCGACGATCACCGACGACCGACCCGCTACTTGAAGTCGAGTCAGTTCGAAAAAACTTGAGGCCGGGTTTTATCCGGGAAGAGAGAGGTTTTCTTATGATGGTTCACTTAAGATAACGATTTAGTTTCGTCACAAAATTCCCATTTCGACTCAAGTTCACCGCGATCACCGAGACTCGCGATCTTGTTCTGATCTTCTCGACTTTTTCTCTTCTGATGGGGCTCACTCCTTCGCTGTCATTTGCGGCCGACGAGATTTCAGGAGTCGAACTCAACTATACCAAAGATATGTCGACTCCAGATCATGAATGCCCGAAACGCGCCGACGAGAAGCGAATCCGCGCGCTGGCGGAACAGGTTTTTGGCTCCAGTGCCAATTGCTTTATGGATCTTTTGGCTCATCGTGGAATTTAGGGGAGAAAACGATAG
>SXRI01000443.1 GCA_005793615.1 Bdellovibrionales bacterium | reverse complement strand
TATTTCGTGAGCGAGGTAAAAACTGCCGACGCCAATCCCGATCTCGCACGCTCACTGCAAACCCTGGTCACCACCTCGGTGGCCGGTAATGGCGGAACTGTGGTCACGACAGAAGCAAGTGCCGATTTCGCGCTTCGCACCGAGCTGATTCGCCTCGGGCAGGCCTATGTCTTAACCGTGACCAAGAGTAAACAAAACGCCGTGATATTCGCGAGCAACCAAAAGGCCGCCTCGATCGAAGAGCTCGATGATGCCATCGCGCGAGCCGTGCGAGCCGCCATGCTCTCGACACCGGCCAAACAGGATCTACGGGTCGGCGAAGTCAAACCTCAGGAGGAAGAGCAGCTACGCCGCCGCATCAAGACCCATGACACCAGTTACCTTGGCTTCGGCCCCGCGGGATTTCAGAACATGGGAGTCTCGTCGCTCAGTTACAATTTTGCTATCGGCCATCTCTGGGAGGTGACGCCACGTGCAGCCATACGCCTCCTTGGCAACGTCGTCACCTCGAATGATTGGAAGACCTATTTCTTTGATGGCGAACTTGGTCTGAACTACTATTTGAGCGACACTGATTCATCACCATACTTGAACGGCGATTTCGGTCTCGGCATGTGTGGCAGCGGCACCTCGCCAGCCACCTCGATCGGCGCCTTTGCCGGAACCCTTGGCGTTGGCTATTTGTTCTTTCGAACTTCGACCACACAATTTGATTTATTTACGGGCTATACGATGATCTTCGGCAATAATACGATCGGCTCGCCCGGCTTCTATTCCTTACGCATCGGAGTCCAACTTTAGTTTTTTGGGAAATTATTCTGGCGTGTGCTCAGTGCCAACATTTGGTCAGTGGGACTTCTCGCTGTTCGCCATCGAGAAGTACAGATAATGAACCTGTGGTGGGATTAGCATCCATATTGGTCAGCCTGAGTTCAAACCCCTCAGGCGTGAAGAGCGCACCCTCACCCTCAGCGCCGCCAGAAACAGCAAAGCCACGGACGACCGAACGAGTTAGCGTACCGCCGACATCCTTACCAATAATGATTTCGCCGAACAAACCGACACTGTTCCTATAAATCCGAACATCGGCACCAAGATCTGCACCCGATTCCGGCTGTGCAAAGATAGCACTCCTGCAGTAAGCCACAGTGGTCTTTAAATCATTGAGCGTCGGCGGATGATCCTCAAACCGCTCGAATACTTTGTTGGCAAACACTGCAATTTGCGAATTGAAATCAACGATGCTCACTACCGAACTGCGAAGCATCGAGGTTCGACCACAGAGCGAGCCGCCGTAATAAGCCCTATGATGCTGAAGCGAAAGTACGCCCGAGATGTGTGCATCTAAAGGTTTCCACTCATCTGGTAGGCGGGTGCAGTTCGCCGTACGATCGCCAACATGGAAATAGGCGGCCCTGAAATCATCACCGAGTGAAGAAAACGACGAGTTTCTGCCATGGTGTTCTGCTTGTTGCGCCGACTGCTGGTGTTCAGTTGAACTCTCATGGCCTCTGGCTCCGCCCTCACCGTATTGTTCAGTGGTCGACACCATGCCACCATACCCGCCACCATTTCCATGAAGGCCGCCGATACCAAGTATCTGCCCTGGGTTAGGAACTTGAATGCTGAGATTAGGTCCAGTGCTTCCACCGAAGCCGTTAAATCCAGGCAAAGAAGAGCCGCCGGCGCACCCCTGCCCGAGTGCTATTATGATACCGAGTGTACTTACAATGATTACGCCGATGCCGTAGAGAGACTTGCGCGACATATCTCAATTATCGACTATAGTGACTCATTTTCTCAACCGATAATTTTCTAGTTATGAAAATATCGTGGGCGTCTCAAATTGAAACATGGAATGAACGCATCAAGCGCGGCGAAGGACACCAAGTAGGCCGCGAACTTAGACGAATTCCGCGTGATGAAATCCCACTCGAACAACTTGCTAAAATCGCCAACATCTCTTGGCGCATCAGCCAGCCGTCGATCGGTTTGCGACTTCTCTTCCCGCGCCTACGAGCTCAAGGCAACCTCAAGGTTGTCAACGCCCTTGACGCTTTTACCGAGTACGCTGGCTGTCTTTTGGAGGTTGGCGCGCTTTCCGAAGCACGCCAGGTCTTACGCGATTTGCGCGGGCGAACACCGCGGTCAAAATTCTACTCCGCCCTGTTGATGTTTAAAGAGTGGGACTATGAATCCGCGGTTCCGCTTCTCGAAGATTACCTTAAAGAGATTCCGGCCGATTACCATCAACTCGTGATCCGTGTGAATCTCGCTTCCACCTATGTCAATATTCAAGACTGGGAGCGAGCAATTCCGTTTTTAAAAGATTTGCAGGCCGAGCTCGATACTAAGGGTCATTGGTTGCTTCTCGGCAACTCTTTTGAAATTGAATCGCAAATCTACTTTGAAAAACGCGAACACGATCACGCCCTCGAGTGTTTGAAAAAGAGCGAGAAGCATCTTGGTCAGGCTCGCAACATGGGTTGGATGTACTGCAAGAAATGGCAATTCATCAATCGACTCTATCAGTCGCGAGTTGCGGCACGAGACGCCTCACGCACGACATCCATCGGCGGCACCCCTCAGGGACTGCACACCGAGTGGTCGGCACTTAGAACCGACGCACTCTCGATGGGCAGCTGGGAAACCCTGCGCGAACTTGATCTTCATTGGGCCATCTGCACGGAGAATCAAGAACTCCTCAATCATGTCTACTTTGGCAGCCCGGCAAAGAGTTACCGCGAGAAGATTCATGCGCTTATCAAGCGAGAAGCTCCGAGTCTTGAGGTCCTGCCGACGTTTAACTGGCTCCGTCTTCGACAGCAGGGTATCGAAACTCGCCTCACGGACTTTAAAGACCTGCTCATGGAATTCAAATCGATTAATGCCAAGAATAATCAGAGCGTATTACTAAAACGTTTGCTCTACATACTTTGCTCGGACTTCTATGCGCCCTTCCGTATCGGGCAATTGTTCTCGATTCTATTTGAAGGCGAATTTTACGACCTGGAGACATCTCCTGATCGCGTCTTTCAACTCATCAAGAGATTAAGAGCCTGGCTCGAAGAGCGCGACATCGGCTGTGAAATCGTTTGGGGACGACGAGGCTACGCTATTCAGTTCAGCAAAAATCGTGGCATCATTCTCGAACGCCAGGTCGTCGAGCAGGGACTTCCGAACAAAAACAATATTCATTTTATTTTTTTACAGGATCGTTTCGGTGAGGAACCTTTTTCATCATCGGCTGTTGGCGATCAAATGAACTGTTCAACCCGGACCGCGAACCGCGTTCTCAGCGAACTCATCACTGAAGGTCGGGTCATCTCAATGGGCCGCGGGCGCTTCACTCGCTTTAAGCTCGTTTCTTAATCGCGGCTGACGACTTTGTAGACTGAGCTTTTGAATGTGATGTGCCGCCGGCCGCAGGCGCCCGTCTGGTTGTACAAATCCCCACCATTTTTCCGCGGCATCGAAGCGCCAGGCCAAAGCCGCCGAAAAGCACGACTTCTGCGCCAGGTCCAAAAATCTTGAGGTCACTTCGTATTGCAGGCGATCGTCGGTCACATGTGACTTCTGCCCGAATTCCCCCAGAATAATTGGCACCTTGTCGTAACTCGCACGCTGGCAGACTGCCGCGACTCCAGTAAAGTCACCGGTATCGGAGTAAACATGAAGATCAAAGAAATCAAGACCGAGCCCGGAGAAAAGACCAAGACTCAAATCAAAGACGGCAGTTCCCCAACCGGAGCTTGAAGTCACCTTTAGCCATGGGCTACGCGTTTTGATAAAAGCCGTGGTTCGGCTGATCCAGTTTCGCGCTCCCGCCCAGCCGGTCGGCAAATCAACACCGCTAAAAAACGGATAAAAGCTCGCATCCACCGTCGCTTGAATCTCGTTCATGAGATCAAAAGCATAAATCACATCGCGATTAGCATTAAGCAGATCCAGGAGCGGAGCCAACACTAATTGATGATAAGCATCGCCCTCTCCGTATTTGAAGTTGAGAAGATTCCAATAAAAGTCGCGAATCTTCCCTTTGGCTACGCGAATTTCATTTCCTTCAAGTCCTGTCAGATATACTTTTAGTCCACGCTCACGAGCCAAACTCAAAACCTCACCGAGATTCTTCAAGAGTCGTGGATCAAGTCCTTTAAGCTGAGCCGTGTCGCCGCTAAAGAGAAACCCTTGGCGCAATTCAAAAAGAAAAAGACGCACGATCGAACCACCGGCATGCTTGATGCCGTCAAAGACTCTTGCGACGTACTCGGGATCGTAGGCCGACGTTAACCCGGTTCCATAATTACTCTTGAACCAAGCTTCGTTATAGCCGATGCCAAACGATCCAGAAAACGCCAAACCAGACGGCGCCAGAGACGGCGCCAGAGACGGCGCCAGAAGAGATTCTGGAGAGGAGGCGGCCTCAGCTGCCGTGAACGACATCATCGCCGTCACTATCACCGTCGCCGTCATCAGTTTAAAACTGAGAACTAAACCGAAAATGATTCGCTGGACCACCATGCGCTTCTCCCTCACTTAACAACTGCCTCAGTTATCTATTAACCATTCAGTCAACTACTCAGTAACTTGTAGCGCCTTGAACACATTCACACGCCCGCCGCTGATCACCTTACCCGACAATTGCGTCAAGACATCGACCGAATCATGTAGCGCTTTTCTGACTTGCAAGTAACTCCACGTCGGATGTCGTGCCCAGATCTGCGCAGCGGTGCCGGCCACAAAGGGACATGCCATAGAAGTACCTGACTGCCAACCGTATTTGCTTCCCGGCAATGTACTATAAATATTCACCCCTGGGGCTGCCAACAAAACGGTTGTTGCGCCATAATTCGACGACGACGCCAGTTGGTCTTCGGGGTCTGTCGACGCCACCGCTACGATATTGTCGATACGATACCCGGCGGGATAGTTGGCGGTTTCATCATTGTCATCATCACCAGCGCTATTTCCGGCGGCAAATGCCAAAAGAACCCCTTTGGCGCGGGCCTTTTCGATAGTGTCAATCACCACGGGGTTGTCTTTCTTGCCGCTCGCAAAGCTATTGCTCACGATTTTCGCACCGTGATCCATGGCATAGCCGATGGCCGCGACCACTGATTCAGTGGTGCCGTAACCATAGGCAGAAAAGGACTTGAGCGCCATCAACGATACACGCTGGTTGACTCCCGAAAGTCCTTTGCCGTTTCCACCGACGGCACCAATGATGCCGGCCGCATGGGTTCCATGGCCTTTCATCTCGTCGTCGTCATAGGGCTCGCCATTGTTGGAGAGAAAATCATAGCCCACGATATCGTTCATGGGACCCGGTGTGGGGTTACGCCACATATTAAACGCTAAGTCTTCGTGATTGTAATCGATGCCACTGTCGACCACGCCGACGATCACGCTGTCACTGCCTCGTGAAACACTCCAAGCCTCGGCGGCATGGGCGATCACCACACTGTAGACCTCTTTCAACATCGGATCGGCTTGCGGGGGCGAAACTTCGCTGGGTCGCGGCTTCAACACTGGCCGCGGTTTAGCGAGAAAAATCCCATGCCCGCAAACAATTCCCGGCCGCAACAGACACTCAAGCGGCAGCCCGCTCACATCTCGTCCCTCGGCCGAGGGTGTCGTGACCACATAGTTCGGCTGAGCAAACTCAATTTCCGGATCTTCATTAAGCTCCGCCAAAACGTCATCGTATCCCGCCGCCGATGCGGTCTTAAAAATCCCGATTTCAGAAAGCGAGCCTGAAAGCCGGCGCACCTCGGAAACTCCGAGCTCCTTAAGGCGTGCATTGATGAAAGCAGGCCTTTCACTCACTCCGGGACGATACTTGATGATGATCTCACCCGGAACTGCGTCAGGATGCCCCTTCGGTCCCTTTCTTGCCGCTTGGGATGCTTGAGACGTCGATGCGATCCCCCCTACCAAAATGACCGCCAAAAATGTGCCCCCAAGTTTGAACACAAGTTTGGACAATAAAGAAAGCTCCACCCCTATCTCTCGAACAACCATACCCACTCCTTGTTGCTGGTCTTGTTCCCCTCTTCATCGGTACCATATTTTTCCAGCGCGTCATTGCTGAAACAACCAGCAACGCGGGACATTAAGTCACTTTTAAACGACTGTATTGGTTCTCGTGATGACGGCAATTACTTTTGCTTTGAATCTCTCGATAATCTCTTGCTCGCCAAGGAGCGGCTAAGAAAAATTGTTTGCCAGGCACTGGCTGTTATTGATGTGATTCAACTCGGATCAAGCCCAAATAAGTTTTTAGTCGTGAAGTTGACCAATACGGATGGTTAACCATAGAGCCAATTGTTGGCGGACGAGTAAATGGCCGAACGCCATGAGCGGGACCTAGGGAACCCGCTCAAGATCGAGTGCGGTCGGCGAAATTTTCTGTTGCCTTGGAGGGGAACAAATTATGAATTTTGTTAAACTGTCTCTGAATCTACGCAGCCTAGCATTAGGCTTGTCTCTTACGGTACTCAGTCATCTTATGGCGGTGCCGGCGATGGCGATGCATTTTTGTGACCGCGCCCGCACACTTGCCGGTGTTGAATACAAATGGTGCGTCGACACTGAAGATAAGCGTGGCGACAATCGGCAACTCATCTATTTTCTGCATGGAGCTGGCGGCAACGAAAACGTTTGGGGCAACTCTCCCGGCTACCGTCGCGCCCAAGCCATCTGGGCAAGCCAACCCGGAAAGGCCGTTCCCGTTGTTATCTCGATTTCCTTCGGTCAACTCTGGCTTCTTACCGACGTCCCTCGCGACAACAATCGCACCCTCCACGCCACTCTCGTGCAAGAGGTCATCCCGACGATCGAAGCAAAATACCAAATCCAAAATCCCACTCGATCACTTATTGGTGAGTCTATGGGCGGCTTCAATGCCACGCAACTTCTTATGAAGGACGCTGGCATGTTCGAGAAGGTCGCGTTGGTTTGCCCGGCACTCCCGACGATCGGGCCATACTCGATCGAACAGGACGTCACTGCGTACATCGGACGCCACAAGCCGTATGTGCGTGTCGACTGGATCCGCAATATTATGGCGTTGACTCGCCATGAGTTCCCGACCGAACCCGATTGGAAGGCTCACGACCCTTTCACATTGATCAACAAACTGTCGTTCAAGGCATCGAAGATTTTTGTTTCGTGCACACGTCAGGATGAACACGGCTTTTATGAAGGCTCCGAGCTTTTCGCACGTGAAGCGCAAAAGCGCGGCATCTACGCACAGTGGGTTCCGATCAATCAGGGTGGCCATTGCTATCAAACTGAAGAGTCCATCGGCACCTTAGCTAATTTCTTGGCGATTCCCTAAGCTACTCTGGTTCTTTCTCTGGTTCTTTCTCTGGTTCTTTATTCCGCCCGCGTCCTCAATCCACAGAGGATGGCGCGGGCGGCTCCAGCATGACAAATGCCGTGCATGACAATTGCCGACCTCGTGTAGATTCATTAGGCAGCCGAACACCACAGGCGTGACCTTATTCGAATCACTTTAGGCCAATTCCTCTTCCTGAAAAACCTCAAGTACTTCCATTGGATACCGAGCATCTTCAACCCGATTGCATAAACACATTTGGGCCTAGACATCCACGGCCCGGAGAATGCAGGACCCAGATGACCGAGCAGATGACCGAGCAGATGACCGGCACTCATGCTTAGAACCTTGGCGCGAGAACGTTTGTAGAGAATGAGGTAGACAGATAATGACGACACGTACATTGTTGGCACTTTCACTTTTTTCAACATTGGCAAATGCAGCACCTGAAGCAAATACCGGTGGTAACTTTCAGTTTCCGCCTGCAGAACTAAAGCGTTGTGAAGGTGTGCAAAAACGCGCCCTCAATCAGGAGCTCACTCGCGTCTATAACAAAGCGTTTCCTGCCTACTTTGAGTTTTGTGGCGGCAGCACGTGGCATAAACGTGGATCTACGGATGGCGGCAACTTCGGCCACGCCTTTGGTCTCATTCATGGCGCCTGTCTTGCCCGTGACGAGAAAGGTGCATTTCTAAGTCCCCAACAGCTTGTTCCCTGCGAAGGCGGCACCATCGGCTTCAGCACCGAGAGCGTCATGTTCAATCAACAATGGGTCGGCGTTGAAGGACGTGAATTCATGCTCTTTGGCGAGCATGACCCTGCGAAACCCTTTGATCAAACCGCAGCTGATAATGTTCGTGACGAAGCCTTTCGCCGTGGCATGTTCAACGGTGTCCTCTTTCGACCGCAAATTGAAAAACAGATGTTGATCGATGCGGCAGCAGCCAAAGCCGACCCCATCAAGTTCCGCCAACAGTGGATTGGCGATTACACCTTCGGAACAGAGTTCGCCATTGCCGCGACTCGCGGCGGAGTCGCTTGCACGCGCGTGCCCCTCACCAGTACCAAGCCCGGCATGAAGCCGCTCAAGGTGGTTCTCGAGAAGCTCAACGCCATGAACAGAAAAGCCTCAGCTAATTCGAAGAGTGATTCCAAGAACATTAAACCGGGACAGACCGAGCCCACCGGCTACGATTACGACGGCATCGTCAATAACTGCGTGCACACGGTTTACAATGCCTTAGCCGAACTCGATGCTTGGAGCAAAAAAGAGTACGAAGGTTACCATCCGAGTTCGAAACTCGAAATCCTGGCAAGCGCGGATAAATCAGTAGCCCCTTTCAACCAGGTCCTCGATACCTATATTCGCGGCAAAGAAATGAAGCGCGCGCAAATCGATAATATGATCGAACGCTTTATCCATCATCAGGATGAGTTCAAGCGCTTCAAGGACACCGGTTGGCACCCTGCCCAGGTCGGCACAATGATCGACGAGGTCCCGCCGCTGGCGTTTATGAATTCCATCTACGATCCCACTAACCAGACTAACTTCCTAAGCCTCAAGGTGATCCTCACAGGACAGGTGCTGAATCTTGTAAAGAGTCTCGCTTCAACCCTTATAGATCCGAGCACTCTTAACTTCCCGCCCAACCAGCCGCTGAAAGAAGAGTTCGATAGCTACGTCAACAATAAATCGGGGCCGGCAATGGATTTGATCGCCAACCTTGAACTTTGGACGAGTGACTACTCGCAGACATTAAGTTACTTGCGCAGCATACAGGTGGATACCAACGACACGGTTCGTAGAGAAGTCGTTAAAGAGGTTACCACCTACATCGAATTTAAACTTAAGGAAACCTCTGGGCTATTGATGCGAGCACGTGAGTTGACGGCCACCATTCCGGCACCGGCGTGTATTGATAACTAAATACGGCTCGAAACTACCGAGGACAGAAGCGATGAAACTCTGCGACTCAATGAAAACCTCCTCCTGTGCGATTCCGGTGACCCTGGCCATTCTGGTGTTCCAGGCACTGGCGCCCGCGTTGAGCTCGCAGGCTTTGGCCGACACACCGGAAGTAGCAGCCCGCAACAAGGATATCCGGCAACGCAAAGAAGCCGCTAACGATCTCTATGACCAGCTCTTTCCTTATTACTTTGAGGCCTGCGCCACCAGTTCGTTCCACCCACTTAACGGTAAAGACGGCGGCGCCTTCGGCCATGGCATCATGCTGATTCACGGAGCCTGTCGCGATTCTTCCAGTCCGAACGGCCCTCAACAAATTCGGTTTTGTTCTGAGAATCCCGACTCCACGATTGGCATCAGCACCGATGCCCAATATCACAACGTCAATTGGACGATCGTCGACACACGTAGCGCTATGCTCTACGGCGACCATCCGGCTGATCAACCCTTTACTGCCGACACACGCTTAAAGCTCATCGAAAAATCTCTTGCCGAGGGCGTTTACCAAAATGTCGTCGCCAAGCCTTGGAACGAAAAAGAAGCTCTGACAATGGGCCTGACACTCAATCAATGGATGGCCCAATTCGGACTCGGCACTGACTATGCGCTCACCATGGCCCGCAGCGTGAGCTGCACCCGTGTTCCTCTCGTCGGCACGAAAAAGGGAAGGGAAAACGGACCGCTACTCGAAGTTATCGCGTATCTCAATCATCTCAATCAAAAGGCCTGGGCCGCCGCCAACGACGACAAACAACTTGGTTACCAATACGAGTACATGGTCGACAACTGTACGCATCCGACAGCCAATGCACTCGCCCATATCGGCCTTGTCCACAAGCGCAACACCCGTTTACCAGGCCCCGTGACCAGCACTCAAAAAATCAGCCGGCAAATCGATTTCGCCATTCCCTACAACGTCATGTTTGAGACCTACAAAGAGTCGATCGTTCGCACCCGAGTTGAACCGATCATTCGCAACTTGCTTGAGAAACCCGAAGCTCTGGCCTCACTCAGAGAATCTGGTTGGATCGGCAGTCAGGCCGGCGTCATTCTTGAAGAATTACCTTCGCACACTTATCAGAACTCAGTTTTTTATACCGCGATCAGCCGCGCCTTTTTCTCGTTCACGAAATACTTCCGCGAGGAACTCAATTCGATCTTTGCACGTTGGACCGGCGTAAAACCGCTGACCGAAGACGACATCTTGCTCCGCGAATATGAACAGGAACTTAAGAAACCCGAAGCCGTAGAAATCACCGCCAACTTGCGGAAGTGGAAAAGAATCTACGAAGATCTTCTCAAGGATCCGCAGCTGAGTAACGGTCGTGAAATTGAGACGCTTCTCAAAGAACACCTGCAGGCAAAACTCGCGAACACTCAAGAGCTGCTGGCTCGCCTCCAGACACAACCAGAAACACCAACAGCAGTGCGTCCGTAGTTAAAATTCGAACTTGCGATCGAAGTGACAGGTGTAGCCCTCGGGCTGCTTTTGGAGGTAATCTTGATGGTAATCCTCGGCACGCCAGAAATCGTTTGCCGGCACCAGCTTGGTTACCACAGGCGTGCTCCATTTTCCGGATTTGTTAACTCGTTCGATGATCTTCTCGGCAGCCTTCTTTTGCGTCTCGCTTTCGAAAAAAATGGCGGAGCGATACTGGCTTCCGACATCATTCCCCTGTCGATCGAGCGAAGTCGGATCGTGATAGCGGAAGAAATGCAGCAATATGTCTTCGTAAGAAATCTTCTTTGGCTCAAACAAAAGTTGAACAGCTTCAGCATGGCCGGTCGATCCTTTTTTCACTTCTTCATAGCGGGCGTGCGCAAGCTTACCCCCGGTATAACCGACCTGCACTTCCACGACGCCAGGAATCTTCCGTAGCAAATCCTCAAGCCCCCAGAAACAACCTCCGGCCACTGTCGCAACTTCCCAGTTTTTCTGTTTAGCAAAGAGAAAGAGGTAACGAGCGTACCCAGACTCTTTTAGCTTATCCACCGGCACGAATTTCAACGATGCCGAGTTGATGCAATAACGCTTATGATCGGGTCCCGGGCCATCATCGAAGACATGCCCGAGGTGCGAATCCGCCTTCTTACTGCGAAGCTCAGTTCGCCGCATCCCATGGCTAGTATCAGTCTTAGTGACGAGCTACTCGCCATCAATGGGCTTAGTGAAGCTCGGCCAGCCTGAGCCAGAGTCGTATTTATCGAGAGAACTAAAAAGCGCCTCACCACTGATCAGGTCAACATAAATACCATCGGCATGATGATTCCAATAGGCATTTTTGAATGGCGCCTCAGTCCCTTGTTCCTGCGTACACGTGTATTGCTCGGGAGTTAGGTTTTTTTTCAACTCCGCACTCGAAGGTTTTTTAAAAGTCTTTTCCTCTGCCATTACAACTCCGCTAATACACAGGACCATAAGAGAAATTTTCATAACCCTGAGTCTACGAGACCGGGAACTAAAACACCACTCTCAATGCATGGCAAAAGGTATCTGCAGTTTACTAAGTCTTAACATTAGAGGTAAGCTTCTCTTTGAGAAGCAACCAAAGGATTGTCGCATGCATGTCTTAAGCACGGCGCTCGTGTTTGCCGCGAAATTATTCAGCAAGGTCTTCTATCGGACTGAGGTCAAGTGGATCACGCCGAAAGAACAAATCGATTGGCACCATATTCGTCTGGTCGTGGTTCTGAATCACACGAGTCTCTTTGAGCCTCTTTTTGTCTCGGCGATTCCGAATAAACATCTTTTCCGCGCGGTCCAGCGTTTGGTGGTGCCTGTGGCCGACAGCACGATGAATCGCCCGATTCTCGGCCAAGTCTTCCACGCACTGGCCCCTGGCGCCGTTTCAATCACCAGAAAACGTGACAACTCGTGGACACAGTTCATGGAGCAAACCGGCGGGCGTTCGCTCATTTTGATTTTTCCAGAGGGACGAATGAAGCGTAAAGACGGACTCGACAAGTTCGGCCACCCCATGAGCGTAAAAGGCGGGGTCGCCGATGTCCTACAGGAGATTCACTCTGGAAAAATGATCATCGCTTATAGCGGCGGACTTCATCATGTACAGGCGCCGGGCGATAAATTGCCAAGAATATTCAAATCGATCGGACTCGGTGTGGAGCAAGTTGACATCGTCGAATACAAGAACCAATTCGCAGGACCTGATTTTCGTAATTCCGTTATCCATGACCTCGAACAGCGAATGAAAATCCACTGCCCTGAGGTTGCCACCGAAAACAATCTCGAACAACCTCAGGCCTCCAATTGACTATTCTAAATTGATTCTTATTGATTGCTATCGACAAAAAAGCAGCTTGCTTCTTCTGCCGGAGCCACCAGAGCCAGACCGGGAACATTGTGAAGAATTCCGCAGTTCAGGGCCGTGACTCCGACCAAAGTAGATTTCACGTCGGCGGTTTTTTTCTTAATTCCCATCGCCACCAAACCGTTAAAAAGCTTCAGCGCTAGCGCACCATCGGCGACATTCAGCTTGGGATCACCTTGAAATTTACATTGCACTGTCAACATCCCGCCTGCGGCCTCTTTCTGCACACAATCCACGCGATCAACAATGATCGTCGGTCCCTCAGGGATATCGACCCGAGTAGCTCCCAAGGCGATAAAGGTATTGTAAACTTCCCTGGCCTCATCACCCCAAACCGAGGTCCCCGTTTTACTGGGTTCGGCATGCGCGCCCAAAACGCCCACGGCGGCAGCTGATGAAATTCCCACGTTTAATATTTTGCGTAAAATCCCTTTCATTATTTCCCCTCCTGATCCCGATAGAACAATGCCGAGCGCGATGGATGTCAAGTCCTTCCACTGTCCCAAATCGTAGTGGCGAAAAAGTCGAACTGTTGAACATTTGCCACACGACTGGAACTTAGCGATCTCATTATGAGACCCATAACAGAAAACCGTCTCTACCTGCTCTCCATTCCAATAAAATGGAAGTATGAAGACACGTAAGCCTCAACGCCTGCTTCTCATACTCATTCACGTTGCGATTGTCGGAATTGGATTGCAGCAGCCAGCTTCTGCCCAAGAAGGGACTTACGAAGTACAGATCAAAAAGAAATCAGAAGCAAAAAAATCCAACCGCTGGACACTTGCCGATTGGCTCACCTGGAAAGAGCAACAAAAAGCGATGGACATGTGGCTTGCCAAAAACTCACACCATAGCCCCTTTGAATTTTCCCTTGAATCAAGCGCCCTCAACTACGACCGGATGAGTGGCTACGCTAATAGCCCTAAAAGCAACTCTCACCATTACGGCGGCACTTTGGCAGCCTATGCCGGCGTGGCTGGCTTACGCGCAGCCTATATTTCGAGTGTTGAAAACTACACCACTTGGAATGGCAGTTTCAATTTGAGACTCTTCCGTGTTTACCGGTAAATAAATGTTACTGAGGGATTTAGCTTTTTTCTTCATTATCC
>SXRI01000442.1 GCA_005793615.1 Bdellovibrionales bacterium | reverse complement strand
CGTGTTTATCGCATTTTTCATGAGGCCCAAGCGGTGACTGATGAAACTTGGTCGGAAATGTTAGGCGCCCGCAGAGAAGATATTTATCATGTGCAGCCCGGCGACACACTTTGGGATATTAGTAAAACTATGTTCGGTGATGGGTTTTTCTGGTCGAAACTATGGGCCGAGAATCGCGGGCTGGAAAATCCTCATCGTATCGAAAAAGGCCAGGGTATCGGTTTTGTCGCTGGTAACGAAGAAGAAGAGCCTACCATTGCGGTCGTCGAGGATAACTTCAATGCGACTCCAATCAAGATCAACGCGATGGAAGAAACAAGCGGCCGACATCCCACTTATCGTGAGCAAATTTTGAAAGATGCGCGTGAGGAAGATATCATGCGTGACAGCTCGATCGAGGCCGATGAGTTGATTCCCAAACCGGAAATACCGCCAGGTAAGAAATCTCGCCCCGTCACACAGTTGCCGCCATCTTTTGAGGCGCCGGTAACTCAGGAAGAAGATGCCAACTACGACAGCACCGGTCTTGATGCTGGTCAAATGCGGAGCTTGGCTAGTCCTGCCAACGTCGTACCGACCTCGATCTTACTTGATCATCCGTTGGGCGGAGTCGGTGTTGTAGAAGAGATCGAAATCGGTGACCGCTTTGCGATGGTGGGTCAGAACGTTTTTATACGTCTACAGCGCGCCGCGCAGATAGGTGAGAAGTTTTCGGTCTTCAAAGAAACCGGCAACGTGAAAATCTCAAAGAACCAAGAGGTCGGCCCGATTCTGGAAGTGGGCGGAACGATCAAAATCCTAGCGCCCATCGACGAATCACGAAAGGTCTATCGAGCAATGGTGGTGACCTCGATCAATCCCGTGAAACAAGGTTCAATTGTAAGCGAAGAGCCGCTTCCGCGAAGTAACTTCGCGCGCCGAGGCACCTTGATAACGGCTGAAGTCCGGGTGATCGGTGGTGAATACGATGTTAAACGTAAGATCATCGGCGAGAGTTCAATTGTCTATCTAGATGGCGGTGCCGGCGCTGGCTTGACGGCAGGCGATCTTTTGCCTGTGCAGGCGCGTCGCGGAGAACGCAAACAGGGAACCAAGTATCCCAATTGGGCGCGTTCTATTGGCTTACTCAAAATCGTCAGGGTTGAGAAAACCGTGGCGACAGCAATAGTGCTTGAGGCTCATGAAGAGATTCATCCTGGAGATCGTACCGGCGGCGCAATGCCGGAGTCACAGAAGATCTTTGGTGTGGATCTTGATTCGGGTGATTAGTTCCAAGTCCGCATCTCGGCCAGGTTCGGATCGAACTTTCGGTCCATCCCTTTCATTGCGACGATGAGTGGCAGCGCGAGATTTGCAGTCTCGCGTTTCTCATATGAATCTTCGAAATGAAAAGCGCGAGTTAGAGGCCTGTCGAGCCGTCTTTCAACATTTACGCGATCAACGTGTGCTTAATGCTAAAGCCGATGAGACCTATCAGTGGTGTCATGCTCACGACGCTCGCATTCTCTATCCGGGGCATGAGGACTATCCCTTCAATTCGGAGCCCTTTGATCATCGGCCTCCTTTTTTAGCCTGTTGGGGTGAGCCCTCTTGGCGTCGGCGACCATCGATTGCCGTCGTCGGTAGTCGTGAGCCAAGTTCAGAGGCATTGAGCTGGATGGAGACTCATCTCGTAGAGTTCCTGCGTGCGACCTCGGCGGTTGTAGTGAGTGGCGGCGCGCGTGGCATTGATCAAAGGGCTCATCGCTTGGCGATTCGTTCGGGTTGCCCCACTGTGGTGTTTTTGCCATCGGGCTTGGCGTGTCCTTATCCAGGCGAGTGGCAAAACTGGAAGCACGATGTATTGGCGGGAGGGGGTGCGCTTTTAAGTCACTATCCGCCGTTTCAAGAAATTCGGCGAATTCATTTTGAGGAGCGTAATCGTCTGATTGCAGCTTTAGGTAAAATTCTGCTTGTGGTCGAAGCAAGGCGTCGTAGCGGTTCATCGATGACGGCGCGGCTTGCGGCCGATTTAGGGCGAACAGTTTGTGTCCTCCCTGGGCATCCATCGGATCCGCGGGCGGGCGGGACCATTGACTTGCTTTTCGACGGTGCCGAACCGATTCGAGATGCGACCGATTTAGTGATGCAGTTTTCAAAGGGGATTTGAGAAGAACTGGCCTTTGATTGAGTTAAGGCGGCTTTACTGCGGCGCCGATACGCTGATGATGGTGAAATGGCATGAGATTAACAAAAATCTAATTCGTACGGCACAGGTCAAGATGGCTCGCCGCTCAGTATCGGCGGCGCCCTTTCATTATGTGCTTTTCGCGCTTCTCATGTTCTATGTGCCCGAGCTACGCAATCAAGGGTGGCAGCTTTGGGCCTTAAGTGGGCTTGTGGTGGTTACGACTCTCGGGCGAATTACCTTATGGCGGTTCTCGGAGCGAGTTTTTGGGCTGCGCCGAGGGCCCGTGATTTGGCGACTGATTTTTGGCGGCTGTTCGGTTGGCCTTGGGATAGCTTGGGGGCTCGCTCAGGGAATGACCTTTAGCCATTACATGGAGCACACTGAGTCCTTTTTGGCGCTCGCGATCTGTATGGGGATTTTGACGGCAAGTATTCCTACCTACAGTTTTGATCTCGTGGTGAACGTGCTTTTTCAAATTGCGATTATGGCTCCGGCCATGGTGGTTCTTGGAATGAGCGGAGTGCCGGCGATGGTGGCCGTGGGGGTAATGCTATTTGTCGGCGTGATCTTTACTTCGATTGTGGCGCGCTCCCTGCATAATTCGCAAGTCGAACTCTTGGTGAATCAAGAGATTATTGAGAAACAGAATCAGTCGATTGAAAGTGCGCATAAGGAACTGAGTCGCAACCATGATTTGATTCAAACAATGCTAGAGAGTATCGAAGAAGCCTTCATCATTCTCGACCTTGATGGCGTTTGCGTAAACGAGCCGTCGGCTGTGGCCAGAGAATTTTTTGGCATTGACCCTAAGGGGCAAAACCTGGTTGCGATTCTGCGTATCGGCGAAAGTGATCGTAAAAATTTGGATTCGTGGTTTTTCATTCTAAAATCAGACCGTTTTGATTTTCGTGAAACCGCTGGCCGAGGTCCTAAAGTCTTTATCAATAGTGGCACAAAGAAAACTCTTGCACTCAAGTATCAACCGATTCGGGATAAAGACGGTGGTCTGAAGGCGATCGTTATGACTGCAGTTGACGTTACCCGAGAGGTCGCAGCACAAAAGGCTGAGAAAGAAGCTCTGGAGAAATCCGAGTTGATCTTGCGGGTCAATGAAAACCGCAATGGCTTTCGTGAGTTCCTGGAGCACTTTGAGCGTGCTATCGATAAACTCTCCGACGGCGCTAGTCATGATCTTGGGGAGGTTCGCCAACAGCTACATACTTTGAAAGGGACGTCTGCGATTTTTGGCGCGAAGAGTTTGAGTCATGAGGTTCATGGCGTCGAAATGGAGATTCGCAAGAGCGAGACTAAGGTGACTGAAGCCGCGCCACTTAAGGCGGAAAAGCTTTCCGGTGGTATTTTCGAGACTCATATGCGCCACCTAAAAGAACAGTTTTCGCTGTGGAAACAGCGTGAGATGCAGCTCTTCGTGCAACTGGGAATATTTGAAGAAGAAAAGATCGAGTTTTCCAAGCGTCGCCTGGCTGAATTGGAGCAGGATTTTGTCGGCGACAATCTTGAGAGTTTTAAACGCATTCTCAATAAGTTAACTGAGTCGGAGTTCGGCGAGCAGCTCAAGGACTACAGTTTCCATGTGAGTCAAGTTGCCGGAAAACTCGCAAAGCAAGTTAGCCTGCAAGTGAAGCGTGAGGGTGACTTGATTTTCTCAGCCCCCGAGACTTTCCGAGAAGTGGTGCGTTCGCTTGTGCACCTGTTCAACAACGCTGTCGACCACGGAATTGAAATTCCCGAGGAGCGAGTCGCTGTCGGTAAACCTGCCAGTGGCAGTATCGTCGCCACTTACGGACTCTTTAAAGATGATGCTGGTAGACCGTGGATCAAGCTTAATATTCAAGATGATGGCCGAGGCATTAATGTCGCTAAACTTCGTGAACGTGCCCGGGCGAGGGGCGATGATGTCACAGCGAAATCCGATCTCGAGATCATGCATATGGTTTTTGAAGAGGGCGTTACCACTCGCGACACCGTGACTGAAGTGTCAGGGCAAGGGGTCGGTATGGGGGCTTTAAAGGCAACGATATTAAAAGCGCGCGGCCGAATCAAGATCACCAAGAGTGATGCTCACGGAACGACTTTTGAAATTTCTTTACCAGTGCCCAAAGAAAAGCCGAAAGCAGCAGCTAGTTCCATGCCCGCCGCAAGCTAAAGCCGGCAGCTACTAAGAAAACCGTGTTGGGAATCCACATCGCGATCATTGGTGGAATTTTTCCTTGTCGGGCAGCGCCTTCTGTCACCACGTAGATAATCCAGTAGGCCACGATCAAACCGATGCAAATGACAGTGCTGCCGCCTTTGACGTTGCGGCGATTGCTGACGGTGCCAAGGCCGACGCCGATCATCGCAAAAAGAAAACAAGCAATGGCCATTGCCGAGCGCCGATAATACTCGGTCTCTAGTTCAAGGCGTTCATCAGGTTTGAGTTTGTCGTCGTTTTTTTTGACTCGTAACTCATCGATCGTGAGTGATTGCGTCGATTTTTCGCCGCGTAGGGCTTCGGCCACCGGATTAGAGAGAAACACCTGGTAGCTCGAGAAATCGATCTTGGTATGGCGGCCTGCCGAAGAACGATGAATACTGCCACTGGAAAGCTGCAAAAGGGCGCGGTGGCCGGGCTGGTCCTGATCAACCGCGATCGTGCCCTCTTTCGAAATAATTGTCATCGGTGGCTGTTGGCGTTCGTCGTAAATGAAAACTTGGCTGAGCTTGCCGGAATTAGCGTCAACCTTGTTGGCGTAAACCACCAGATCAAAAAAACTCTCGGCAAAGGTGCCTTCGCGGAGAGAGACTCCGGGCTTGAGAGTACCCAGTTGCGTGATCAGAAGTTCGAACTGTCGATTGCCCCATGGAGCGAGATGAAACGAAGTTTGCAGGCTGAGGATGCAAACCGCAGTTCCGAGTAAGATGGCAGGGGTGATAACGGACATCATGCTAAGGCCGATAGCGCGAAAGGCCGTGATCTCTGAGTCGGCGCTAAGCCGGCTATAAGTCAGTAGCACCGCAAACAGCAAACTCATCGGAAAAAGAATCGGCAAGAAACTCGTCGACATATAGGCCATCATCAGCCCGACCGACGAAAGTTTTACGCCATGAACCAAAACGAATTCGGTAAGTCGAAGGATTTGAAACATCAAAAGGATGAAAACAAAGACAAAGACCCCGAGAAAAAACGTCGGGATCATCTCACCAAGTACGTAGCGGATCATCAACCATGAGCGCATTGGACCTCTGGTTTGTATCGGTGGCTTGGCTTACTTAGAAACGCATTTCGCCGACATGCTCAGGCGATCTAATCGCTTTTCGCACCTCAAGCGAAAGTTTCAACAAGCTTTCGTAGTGTTTAAGATTGAGTTGTGAAGCAGCGTCGCATTTGGCTTCCATCGGATTCGGATGGGTTTCAAGAAACAAGGCATCAGCTCCGGCGGCCACGGCACCTAAGGTAAGGTGAGGCACAAAACGCGGTTCGCCACCGGCGGGGTCGGCACTCGAAATTCCGTAAAGACGCACGACATGAGTGGCATCAAAACAGACCGGTGCCCCCAACTCCTGCATGACTGGGATCGAGCGCATGTCCGCGACCAAGCGATTGTAGCCGAAACAAGCGCCACGCTCTGTGAGGAGCACGTTCTTATTGCCAGTCGAGTGGATTTTGGAAACCGCTCCGCCCATATTCTCCGGGGCCAGGAACTGGCCTTTTTTGACATTGATGGGTTTACCGGTTTTGCCACAGGCGATGACCAATGATGTTTGTTGGCACATATAGGCTGGGATCTGCAAAACGTCGACGTGTTCCGCTACGAGATCCACATCCTCGGCACGATGCACATCGGTGAGAACGGGGCAGCCAAACTCTTTGCGAACTTCAGCGAGGATCTTGAGGCCCTCTGCGGCCATCGGGCCGGTCCAGTTCTTTTCGGAACCACGGTTGTCTTTCTCATAGGAACTCTTAAAAATCAGAGGCACGCCCAGTTTCTGCGTGATCTCGACGAGTGCCTTTGCCGTTTTCATAATGAGTTCGCGAGAGTCGATCACGCACGGCCCAGAGATAACAGCGATTCCGTGACCGCTCCCGATACGGACTTTGCTTTGAGCTGAGTCAACAACGAACTCGCGTTTGGGAAGTTGAGTTATTTCAGTGCGTTCTTTGGCTTTGCTCATAGATTACTTCCATTTCTCTTTAGTTAGAGTCACTTTCATTTAACCAGTCGATAGGGGCGATACTCGCCGATGCGAAATTTGAAAGTTCTTTCGAAAATGTCGCTGGCAAATAGGTTGAGGTCTTTCAATGTCCAATCACTTAAGCTGCGACGATAATCAAAACTCCAGTCTTGGTGAGTTACTAGATCGTGCATGAGCTTCGGGTGCGTACCCTCAAAAGCTTTAAGTCCGTATTGGCGATCATACTGAAAATCATCGAAGTCATTGTCCATCTTATTGCCGTGCCACCAGCGATTCAGAAGTTTGGATTTCTGCCCCATCATTTTTGGTGGTTTGACCCAACCATAGTGAAAGATGCGGGAGCCTGATGAAGCGACCGAAAGTTTTTCGCCGTTGATGCGGAATCCTTGGGCATCATTGTGGCTGCGTGCACCGGAACTTTTTTTGACGATGCGGACTTCGTTGCGGTACCAACGGCGCGAAGTAGCGATGGTCTGATAGCTTCCGTAGAAGTGAACATATTTAAACAGCAAGCCCTGCACTTCAGGATTTTTTTCGTTTGTCTCTAAAGCTTGCTTGATCAGCGGTAGATCGTCCTCGTGAATCAATTCATCCGCCTGGATATAGAAACACCAGTCGTTGCGGCAGCGATCAAGAGCCTCATTGGTTTTTTCACTGAGAATCAGCCCGCCCTTTGTCTTGTTGGTATCCCAATAGGAATCGAAAATGCGAATTTTGGGTTCAGATAAGGAGTCATTCAGTTTAAGAATTTCTGCCTTCGTGGTATCACCGCTTTCGCTCTGGCCGATACCGATGATCATCTCATCAACAAGGGGCAGCAAGCTCTGAATGCTCTGCAGGAAGGGATACCCCATCAGGGTGCCATTACGAATACCCGTGAAACCACTCACTCTCATAGAGCTGGTTGTATCAATGAGGTTAGAGCAACGCAACTTGTTCGATTGACGGCCCCAATTCAGGGGTTATCATGTTGAAATGCACAAAATTCTGTTGGTTATCGACGAATACAAGGAACTCGTAGCACTAGAGAACCTGCTCCGGCGCCTGGGCTTTGATGTCCTTTCTGTAGGCAAGGATATCTTGGTGAACGATGCACTTGTCAGGTTTGTTCCTGAAATAGTGATTGCGACTCTTAAGGGTCGAGCCGTCGACGGAATCAAAGTTTCGATGAGGGTTCGGCGGCAAACCCCGTCGCCACTGGTGGCTTTCCTGACCGCCGCAGATAACGCCACGAATCTAAGTCAGGAACAAAAGCTCTACATGGATGCCTTGATACTCTTGCCGCTCCAACCGCAGACGGTGATTAGGACCATCGCGCAAATGGCGCAGCTTGATCCTGGTCCATTGATTGGGAAGTTTCAAAAGATGACTTCCAACCGTATTCCTGACGGTAGGCCGGCAGATCGCGGGGGCGAGTCTAAGGCAAGTGAAAGTGAGCCGGCGGAGTCACGGTTTGTGCGCGGCTCAGGTACCGAACCGAACGATTCAAAGCTGGTGAGTTCAAAAGAGCCTGAACCGAGTGAGAACCCCTGGGAAATGGAGTTGGCAGAAGCTGTTCGTGCTGAAACTGAGAATTGGGATCCAGTGAAAACCCGTGGCCAAGCGGCAATCATGCGGACTCAACGTTCTGATCATTATGAGCAATTTTTGCGTACGCACGATGAGCCTGTCGAAGGAGTCTTGCAGAAAGAAAAGTTAATGCAAGCGGCTCGCGAGTTGAAGCGAGCCATTGCCTCTGCCGGTGAAACCGAGGATCTCAAACGCCTCGATGTTGAAAAACGAGAATTCGTGCGCTCGCTCTTTGTTGAGAGTGCCGAGACCGAAGCAGAGCAGGCCAAAGGCAAGAAGGCTGGGCCATCCGGCAGCTGAAGTTTACTTCTTCTTTTTAAAGAACATGCCGACCACATCCTTTAGGTCGCCGCTCAAGAGATTGACCGAGTTTGTTGCGGTTTTCTCCATGTTCAGCATGATGTTTAATTCTCGACGAGCATCAATGAAATCAGGTGAATTGTTAATGCAGTGATCGAAGTTCCGGCGAGCGCCTTCGATGTCGCCGCTTGCACGTTGCACCAGTCCCCGTACAAAGAAATAGTTCACGCTGTGGCGGTCTTCTGGTGGCAGGGTGCCAAGCTCATCCTTTACGCTCTGGACAAGGAGGGGGTCGCGATCGGCGTTGGCCGACTTCAATTTTGCCCACATGTGCAGGAGTCTGATGTCAGAGGTGGGAGGGGCGAGTTTGATGGCTTGTTCGATCATGTCACGGGCGCGTTTCACGTCACCACGTGAAAGTAGGCCACGGGCTTCATCTGTGAGGGCCTCAGCTTGAATTTGCCCTTCGGCGCTGCCTTTTTCCAGTTCCCTGAGGTATTTTTCTTTGGCGGCGGTGTCAGTCAAGGTGTTGTAGGCGGTACTGATCTTTTCAAAGGTTTTTTTGGTCAGGTCACGGACATCAGCGGGTGCGTCTTGCGCCAGTTTGTCGGGGTGCAGGACTTTTGCCAATTCATGGTAAGCGCGTTTGAATTCGGAGTCCTTGGCCTTTTGGCTTACACCCAGGCGCTCGAAATAACTCTGGCCCTCGAGTGTGTGCAGCAGTTTTTTAAGTCGATTGCGTTGCGCATCGTAGTCGCTTTTGGCCGCGGGCTCGCCAAAACGTAAAACCCGCGAAACAATAAGTGCGTGAACGCCGCGAAGGAACTGTTCGTCATCGGCACCTGACTTTGCCATTGCCGCATCGAGAGTCTCTGATTCAAGTAAAAGCTTCGGGAGATCCTTGATCGAGGTCACAACCGGCACCGAAAAGACTCGGTGGTTAGGGGTCCATTCGGCACCCTTTTTCAGATTATGACTCATCCACGGAACGTAGAATGACTTCAGCCAATCACCGGTGATCTTCGACATCAGCCATTCGCTGGTCAGCTCCGCTAGTGCGAAGGCATCGG
>SXRI01000441.1 GCA_005793615.1 Bdellovibrionales bacterium | reverse complement strand
GTGGCCCCACGCTTAAATGGTCCATTGGCGTAACAGCCGCCGGTGTTCTCCTTTTATTCTGGCAGGGCGCCGAGCTCTTTCCCGAAGATGCCGTCGATCGCTTGGTTTTCGACATCGAATACGCTCCGGGGCAAGCGATTGAAGTCACGGAAAAACGCATTTCACAGCTCGAACAAAAACTTATGCGCGTCAAAGGCGCCGAATCGATTTCTTCGACTATCGGGGAATCGGGATCGCACCAAGCACGTCTTATGTTTCAAGTCGATGAACGCGCCAGCGGTACTATCGGCCGACGGATCAGCGACGCTCTCTCTTCGGAACCAGGCATCTCCTTTAATCGCGCCAAAGAGGCCATGATCGGCGAGGGAAAGCCTATTCAGATTGAAGTCTATAACGAAGACTTGAGTGAGCTGCGTAAACAAGCGCGGGCCGTGAAGGAAACCCTCGTCAGGCTCGAGAGCCTCACCGATGTCGAATCCAACATCAAAGCCGATCTTTCAGAGATCGTGATCGAGTTCTCCAAGGAACGTTTGAGCTGGTTCGGCGCCTCGCCTGAGAACTTTGTCAGCACGCTTCGTCCCATGCTCTCTGGCCAATCCGCCGGCATCCTACAGCTCAAAGGCGAGGAAATGCCGGTGCACGTTCGCTTACCGGCAAGCTTTTTTGATTCAATTGAAAAGGTCAAGTTCTTGAGTCTTCCACAAGACGACGATAAACGCCTTTATCTCAGCCAGGTCTCCAAAGTGAATGAGCAGAAAATTCTTCCGTCCATCAAACGCCACAACCGCAAACGCTTGGCCATTATCTCCGCCAACCCCAACGCCGGCGTGGATCTGGAAACCGCCGCCAAAGACATCCGCACGCACCTCGGTCGTGATTTCAAAGGGAAAAACCTCAATTGGAAAATGGGCGGACAAGATGAGGAAAGAGCAAGAAGTCAGACAAGCCTGCTCGCGGCCGTGGGACTTTCGATCTTCCTAATCTATCTTTTGTTGGCCGCCCAGTTTGAAAACCTCATTCAGCCCGTCATTGTTCTTTGCGCGGTACCGTTTTGCATCAGTGGTGTGGCGGTTTTGCTCCTGCTCTTTAACCTCAATCTCTCGGCATTGGTTTTCGTAGGCTTTATCATTCTTGTCGGCGTTAGCGTGAACACTTCGATCGTCATGGTCGACTTCGCCAACCAAATGGTGTCCGAGGGGCGCTCCTTGAGCGACGCTATCGCTGAAGCAACCGTTCGAAGAATGCGGCCGATTCTCGTGACCACTCTTTCGGGCATACTGGGGCTTGTGCCGATGGCACTCGCCATGGGGCATGGAGCGGCCATGCAACAACCGCTCGCCGTTACTCTGATCGGCGGTCATATCAGTTCAACTATCTTAACCATGCTCGTGGTGCCGATCATCTATGTCAAACTGGCCAAAGGAACAACTCATGAGCCAGCCAAACAGTGATGATTCAAGCGAAGGCCTCACGGGCCGGTTGGTGCGCCGACACACTTTTCCTTTAACGATTGGTATCGTTCTTTGTGCCGGCCTCTCCGTTGCGTCATGGTTTCTCATTCCGGTCGAGGTCATGCCACGCGAAAATGTGCCGCCATTTCTCGCACTCCAGGTGGAAGCTCGTGAGTCGATGCCGGTCGAGCGCATGGAGATGGCGCTCACACTTCCTCTTGAGGGTGCGGTGCGCTCGCTCGCCCAGCTTCTCAACTTCAGTTCCTCGACCAGCAGTCGCAGCGTCTCACTATCATTGACCTACAAACCACGTACCGACCTTGATATGGCGGAGTTCGCGCTCACCGAAGCCCTGCAGGACCTTGAGTCTCAGGGAATTCTCGACATGAAATCAGTGAGCGTCTCACGTATGAATCCCGACGCCACCGCCGTCGCGAAATTATCGGTGAGTTTCGACAGTGCGATCGCAAATCCATTGAAACTCATCAAAGAAGAATTTCGCCTCGGCCTTGAGTCCATCCCGGAAATCTCCAAGATCGAGATTTCAGGCCTCGAGACACCACAATACACCTATGAAATTCCGCTCGCACGCATGGGTGAACTGGGGCTTGAGAACCAAGGCTTAAGTGAGTTCCTGAGCGCGCAAGCCGTGCGCGAACCCGTTGGCGCCGGGAAATTCGGTTCAGAAAGCTTTGTCACCGCCGTCAACGCTAGACAAGCCTCTTTGGATTTTTCACAGCTGCAATCACAACGCCTTAAAAAAGGCAGCACCTTTACCTTGCGCGATATCGCATCAGAAAAGAGTAGCGGCAAAAACGAGATCTCGCGCAAGAATGGTCTGAATGCCGTTTTTGTCGAGATCTTTGCCAAAGAAGGCGCGAGTCTCTTTGACCTTAACAAAAATCTTTCGGAATACTTAACAAAACTCTCCCAACTGCCCGAGCACCTAAACAGCGATCTTGGAAAACTACAGTTCGAGACTATCTTCAACCGGGCCGATGATCTTAAACATGCGATCAATGACGTCTTCGAGTCACTTTACGAAGCGATTGCGATTACTTTCTTCGTGGTCTATGTGTTTTTACGCCGCTGGCGTCCTACGGCACTGATTTCGACCACCATTCCAGCGACACTGCTGTTGACGATCTTTGCTCTCTACGCCCGCGGCGTAAGCCTCAATATTCTAACGTTGTCAGGCCTCATTCTAGGCATTGGTATGGTGGTCGACAGTGCCATTCTAGTGGTTGACCGTATCGGCGAACTGCGCGCGCAGGGATTCGAGAGAAAAGCCGCTGCCGCAAAAGGCGCTGAAGACGCCGCTGCGGCACTCACCATGTCCACCCTCACCAATGCGGCGATTTTTTTGCCGGTGGCCTTTATCGAGGGCGGCGACAGTTTCACTGACATTCTCAAAGCATTCCAAATGCCGATAGTCGCCAGTCTCGCGGCATCGTTCTTCGTGGCTCTTCTCTTTTTGCCTGTCGCGACAATTTTTTGGAAAGACAAAGAATCCCATGGTGAAACCAATGACAGCGAATCCGCTTCGCCACGCGCGCTCACCGCATTTCGCTGGCTACAAGCCCGGCGAATTCCGGTTCTTATTGGTTCGCTGGCGGTGATTTTCTGCACGGTTCAGTAC
>SXRI01000031.1 GCA_005793615.1 Bdellovibrionales bacterium | reverse complement strand
GAAGAATGAGGGTCAAAAGCTCTCGCTCCTCTTGGACCAGTTTTTCGGTTGCCACCAAAAGATTTTGATCACTCATTGTTTCAGGATTCATCGTCATTTATTTACTCCTCTCGCGAATGAGTCAGGACAGTAACATGAGTTTAAAACCGAGATTTTTGCTCCGAGGCGGGCTCGCGATGCGAGAACGGCGACGTGCGAAGTGTGCGGATCGGCAGGCACGATCAAGCTGCGCAGGTAGTGAATTCTTGGAGTTCTGGTGGGCTGTCTCGGGTGAAGCACGAACGGTGATTCTCCTTTTCAGAAACTGAGTGAATCACCTGTCAAGGAATTCTTTGTGGGAAATCCTTTTGGGTGTCCTTCATTTCTCGACAACACGTTTACCCTCGCGGCGAATACTGGCGGTAATCCATTAGGCTCGCTTGCCGCGAAAGATACTCGCCTCCCCCAAGATATCTCATTCGAGCTCGTTAAAATGGATAATGGAACTAAAAGTTGCTTTAGCAAGCCCGATGGAATTCAGCAGCCCTCAAAACGACCGTGCAATGAGAAAGCTGGCAAACGAAAGCTCGCTATGAGCGGCTTCACCGTTGAACAATGTCAGGAATTTCTCGACTCGTGTCTGAAAGACAGCCATTTAACTCATCTTGAGTGCCACCAACGATATGTAGACTGCACGACTACAGGCGGACTTTAGATTTTCGAATTTCATTCCCAAGACAGTACTTTAGTTCGAGCGAGCTGACCTTATTCTAGCCATTTCTCAATCACTCGCTCAATCACTCGCTCAATCACCGGCTGAGGTCGCCGCTAAGTAACATCATCCTCAAGGCACATCAGCTTCCAATCGAGCGTGGAGCAGAGTACTTTCAGGCGGTCGTAGCGATCCTTATCAAAGCCTGGCGTACCTTGGGCTTTTTGACAAAGATAGATCGTGCAGGTTTCTCTGAGGTGCGGCGGGACCGAGCAACCATTGGGACCGATGAAGCGAAGGGGATGTGCAAAACGCTCAAGCTCGACCCCGCGCTTGCGGGCGCTGCTTTCAACGTGCGAACAAATCCGATCCGTGCACGCGCAACCGCTCGAGACACACTCGCCGCATTGGCCAAACGTGAACTCGTAGAGCCAGCGATAAACCTTCACTTTGCGATTATAGAGAGTTTGGTAGCGTGGTGACATGCTGGGGCTTTTACCAGCCTTCAGCGCGCAAATAAACAGTGAAAAAAGAATGCCGGCAAAGGCCGGCATTCTAGATAACCTATTGGATAAATTTTATACTTAGGAGCAACCCATTGAACTTCCGCAGTTCAGGCAACGGTAGCAACTTCCGTTACGAACCGTAACGTGTCCACAGGTGGTACACATCGGCGCATCACCCATCATTTTCGACAACTGCGCGTTCAGTGGATCGGCGCTCCCGACTGCCGTGTAGGTGGCGGCACCACCTGCAGCCGCATGGGTCGCGCCACCCGCCGCCGGCGCGTGCGCGCTAGCCTTCACTTCCGGCACCACGGCATTTTGCATCGGCAATGCCATTTGATCAGTGGCCGCATTCGGCAAACGCTCAGCATCGATCTCGGCCTGCGAACGATTCACCGCCAGGTCTTCGATCGAAGGTTGCACGTGCACGAAATCGGTCTTTCCGAGATACTCCATACCGAGGACGCGGAAGATGTAATCGATAATGCTCGTCGCCTGCTTAATATTCGGATGCTCAACCATGCCGTAGGGTTCAAAACGAGTGAAGGTGAACTTCTCGACGTAATCCTCGAGCGGAACACCGTACTGCAGACCCATCGACACCGACATCGCAAAACAGTTCAAGAGACTGCGAAGTGTCGCGCCCTCTTTATGCATATCGATGAAGATCTCACCCAGGCGACCATCGACATACTCACCGGTACGCAAGAACACTTTATGCCCACCAACACGTGCCTCGATCGTCAGACCTTGGCGTTTCTGCGGCATTTTACGTTGTCGAGCCGGTGCGAGCTGGAAGGCCCGCGCCACAGCATCTTCAAGATCTTTTTGGCTATAAAGAAGCGGCTCACCGCGCTCATTCACGAGAGGTGCGACTTCTTCTTTCTCACTCTTATCCGCTTTGCCGGAAAGCGGCTGACTCATCTTCGAGCCGTCACGATAGATCGCGACTGCTTTAAGACCCAGGCGCCAGGCTTCGTGATAAGTGCTGCGAATATCATCGACCGTCGCCTCGTGTGGCATGTTGACAGTTTTCGAAATCGCGCCGCTCAAGAATGGTTGTGCCGCCGCCATCATGCGGACGTGCGCCATTGGCGCGATGAATCGCTGTCCCTCAGCACCGCACTTGTTCGCGCAGTCAAAGACCGACAGATGTTCAGGGCGCAGATGAGGAGCACCCTCAACTGTCATGCGGCCACAGACAATTTTCGAAGCTTCGCGAATCTGCTGTGACGTGAAACCAAGGGCCTCAAGCACCGAACGACCTTCGAGTCCATCTTTGGTGAGCCCCAGGCGTCCCAAACCGTCATCGCCAATCACCCACGGAGCCACGGCCGAATTGAGATCGAACGCGCCAGGCAACGCTGAAGCGATCTTTTGCAGATCGACTTCGTTCGCGCCCTTCTTGCGAAGAGCATCATTATTGATGTGCGGCGTGGTATCGAGCGACATCGAACCGACGGCATACTCAACGATCTCACCGAGTTGTTTTTCAGTGTAGCCAAGAGCCTTCAGTGCCTTGGGAACCGATTGGTTGACGATTTTGAAGTAGCCGCCACCAGCGAGTTTTTTAAACTTCACCAGGGCAAAGTCAGGTTCGATTCCAGTGGTATCACAATCCATCAAAAGACCGATGGTTCCAGTCGGCGCAAGCACCGTGGCCTGCGCGTTACGGAAGCCGTACTGGCTGCCAAGCGCGATGGTCTCGCGCCATACTTCGTGATTGGCTGTCATCAACTCACTCGGTACGAGCGTGGTATCGATGCTTTCGAGTGCCGCCTGATGCTGCTTCATCACCCGCAACATCGACGCCGCGTTCTTGGCATAGCCCGCAAACGGACCCTTCGATTTTGCGATGTCCGCACTGGTGCGGAAGGCCTCGCCGTGCATAAGAGCCGTCAAGGCTCCGGCCCAAGCGCGACCGGCGGCACTGTCATAGGCGACACCTTTAACCATCAACAGAGTACCGAGAT
>SXRI01000440.1 GCA_005793615.1 Bdellovibrionales bacterium | reverse complement strand
CTGACCAGGCTTTGCTGATTTAATCATTTGATTCAGGCGAACCATCTCAACCGCGACCTGCGCACACTCGGCACCCTTGTTGCCATGCTTGCCACCGGCGCGAGCAAGAGCCTGCTCATCATTATCTGTGGTCAAGATTCCGAAAGCGACGGGTTTTCCGGTCTGTAATTGCAGCTCGGTGACACCACGCTCAACTGATGAACAAACGTAGTCATAATGGCTGGTCTCACCGCGAATCACCGCACCTAAAGCGACGACAGCATCACAACCATCTTCGAGAAGCCATTTAGCCGCCAACGGAACTTCAACGGCTCCCGCCACACGAACGGCGCGAATCTGTTTACAGCCCATTTCAGTCAGTTCATTGATGGCGCCCATCTCCAGCTTCTCAGTGACTTCGGAATTGAACCTCGCGGTTACAACTCCGATGGTGAGACCCGCTGCATCCCATGCGCCCTGTAAGATATCTGTCTTTTTGCTCATAAGATCCTACTCATTTGCTTCTTCTGCGTTTGCATCGCCATTTAGCAAATGGCCCATTTTTTCCCGCTTCGCCTGCAAGTATCCAATGTTGTTACGATTGGCGCCGACAATCAAGGGGACACGCTCGACAATTTCAAGACCGTAGCCCTTCAACCCAACGCGTTTTGCCGGGTTGTTGGTTAAAAGCCGAATTTTTCTGAGACCGAGGGTCCGCAAAATCTGCGCGCCAATACCGTAGTCGCGGCTATCCATGGGAAATCCCAGATGCAGGTTGGCATCTACGGTGTCCATACCCTGGTCTTGCAGCTGATAGGCTTTGATTTTGTTGGCAAGGCCAATGCCTCGACCTTCTTGCCGCAAATATAAGACCACACCCTTGCCGGCCTCGGAAATCATCGCCATTGCTTTGTGAAGCTGTGGCCCACAATCACAGCGCTGGCTGCCAAAAACATCGCCCGTCATACATTCGGAGTGCACGCGAACCAAAACTGGCTCTTCCGCAGAGATTTCGCCTTTTTGCAGAACAAGATGTTCGGTGCCATCAAGCGTATTGGTAAAGGCGCGCACGGTAAAGCCCTCGCCAAATACTGTCGGCAATTTGGCATGCGCTACCTCGGAAACGAGAGTCTCGTTCTGGATGCGATAGCGAATCAAGTCGACAATGGAGCCAATCTTGAGTCCGTGTTTGGTCGCGAACTTACGCAAATCCGGGAGACGAGCCATCGTGCCATCGACGTTAATGACCTCACAAATCACAGCAGCTGGATTGAGTCCGGCGAGCTTCGCAAGGTCCACGCTCCCTTCGGTGTGACCAGCACGTTTAAGAACGCCGCCGGGTTTAGCACGAATCGGAAAAATATGGCCGGGAACGATGATGTCTGAAGGTTTGGCGTTCGGATTACTGGCTATGCGAATGGTATGCGCGCGATCAGCTGCGGAAATACCAGTCGTGACACCAGTTGCCGCTTCGATTGAAACCGTAAATGCCGTTTTATGAGGCGTGTAGTTCTGTTCCTCTTTGACCATCAACGGAATGCCGAGACGTTCGATTTGCTCGGTGGCAAGTGACAGGCAAATAAGCCCACGCGCCTCGACCGCCATGAAATTCACGAGTTCAGGGGTGATGAAATCTGCGGCTACGACGAGATCACCTTCGTTTTCACGGTCTTCGTCATCGACAAGAATGACCATTTTACCGTTGCGAATATCTGCGATCAGTTCAGCTGTGGTGTTCATGGCACCCTCCCCGAAATGGCTTGATGAGTAGCGAAATAATTTACAAGACCGCGTGCGACCATGTCGACTTCGAGGTTCACTGACATACCGCCCTTGAGGATGCCTAGATTGGTCCGCGTTAGAGTCTCAGGAATCAAGCACATCGATACGACCGGTCCGTTAACTTCGTTGATGGTGAGGCTAACACCATTCACGGCCCAGCTGCCCTTGGGCCAAACAAAGGGCCGCATCCAATCCGGACAACGAACCTTCAACTCAACCGAACCACCTAGATCTTGTACAGTCTCAACAGTTCCCGTCGCATCGACGTGACCCGAGACCATGTGACCGTGAATACGATCGCCTAGCCTAAGCGAGCGCTCGACGTTGAGGGCCGCGCCTTTGAGGGAGCTTGCCGTCCATCCGGTGATCTTAAGGGTTTCGTTGCCGAGAGCGAAAGTCATTCGCTCTTGATCAAAAGCTTCAATAGTCAAACAAACGCCATTAACAGCGACGCTATCGCCGATATGAAGGTCATCGAACTGCGGCGGTCGCGCGAGCTCGATGTGCACGAGCGCGCTCCGCGACGGATCATCGCCGCGGGTTTCTAAGACCCGGGCTTGAGTTTCAACAATGCCTGAAAACATCGCCATGCAGTACACCCGCATGGCAAAATCGTCAAACTTACCCGCTCACCGGGGGGATGTGGATGCGGCGCAACATCCTGCGATTTCGAGACAATCCTCCTGGGTCCGATGGCGCAAGGATGTGCCACTCAACGCTGGCTGATTAGTCGCCATCAATTAGTCGCCATCAATTAGTCGCCATCAATGGCGGCTCGTGAAAACCACAAGTCATACATCAGATGAAGCTTGCCCTCACCAGTTCTCACCGATGACTTCATGCGGGTCTCGTTACCGTAGCGATCTCTTTCGACAAAGCTCTCGTCGTAATCGAGATCGATCGCGACAATCCCGAACTCCGAAAGCCGGTGCAATTCATTGAATTGAGCAATGGCATCGAGATTAACGTCACGCCACAATCGTAGCCGCGAAAAAATCGCATCCCGTTGATCAATAATGCCGTCGGCGGCCGGGCGATCGTATTTTGCCAAAGCGGCATAGCCATTGGCGGCGAAACGACCGTCCGGTCCCGAGGTGTTGTTGCCGAACAGTTCGTCAATGCCGTTCACTTCGCCACGAGCATTGGGAAGAGTGAGAAAGTAGTCGGCCGCATGGCTAAACCATGAAATTTTCTTTTTGGCGTGCGCAAAAGGAAATGAGTTCAAGCCGAGGATGTCAAAGAGTCGGCCATTCCAGGGCGCGGTTAAATCAATCGGCCCGGAGTTTTCACCGATACGAATCACGAGTGGGCTCAGTTCGTAGTCGCAAGCTTTGCCATCAGTGACGGCGTTGCCGCTAGAGGAACCCGATGGGCGTCCATCGAAGAAAACAAATGGATCCTGGAAATAGGAAGCAGATCGCCCGAGACGCCCGCCGCCGGACGTGGTCACATGCGTCCCAACGTTTTCATAGGACGACCAATTTGGACCCGAGCCATAGGTAGAGTTAGCCATCTTGAAATAATCACCAACTTTGGCGACTACGTAGGTAGTGATTCCCTCGGAATTATCGAAGGTCGCGCGCTTAGCTCCAAGAGCGCCGTTGATGTGAAGCTCTTTGGCATTCACCGTGTTGAAAGCAGAACTCTTCGCCTGGCAGCGTGTATAAACTTTCGCGAAGTCGATGGTTTTATTGTTTCTCAAATCCGAGAGAAGAGTTGAATCGTTATCAACGCATACCGAAGCGTCACCGAGATCCTTTAGAACAACTTCGAGATAATCGGCGTTTGCCAGAGCCACGCCCTGCGAACGATCCATTTGGCTTCGTGAACACAGGAAACCGAAGGGGATCTCGGTCGGACCAACCGAGGGAAGATTGGTCGGAGTGACACTGCCTTCGGCGCCGCTTGCACTCGATGACGACGTAGGAACTCCGCCGCTTGCACTTGATGGTAAAGTAGGGAGTCCGCCGCTTGCACTACCTGCACCGGAAGGAATCGTGGCGACAGTTCCAGGCGCGGGACCACCAGTTGCGCCCGATGAACCCGATGAAGTGGTAGGGACGCCGCCACTAGTCCCACCAGTAAAGGAGGGAATAGTGACGACGCTGCCGATGGTACCAAGGAGCCCACCGGGTATCGAAGGAAGGCTCCCGCCGGTGCCATTTGTTGGGCTCGGGATCGTGTTGACTCCACCGCTTGCGCCGTTGGTGGGTTGGCCAGAGCCGGTCACAGCTGCTTCAGCAT
This sequence comes from Bdellovibrionales bacterium, assembly GCA_005793615.1. Taxonomy (GTDB): domain Bacteria; phylum Bdellovibrionota; class Bdellovibrionia; order Bdellovibrionales; family JAMPXM01; genus SXRI01. The sequence goes on along the minus strand of SXRI01000440.1, from coordinate 359 downwards.
CACCTTGGACTTCACTATCGTGATCAATCGTGGTTCCGAAAACAGGTTGATTTTTAAATAAGGACTCTCGCTCTGTCACTCGGAAGGCAGCGTTACTACAGGCGGACAAGGTAAGAGCGCTCAAAACCATCAGAACCAAAGAACTCTTGTTCATATCTCCCCCTCAAAAAAACTTCAGGCACGAGTTGGGCGAGGAGAGTTGCACGGTCCGCGATCGCCTTGTGCGAAATTCGGACCAAGGCGCCCGACCAAATCGGTTCCATTCCGCCCGGTCATTTCGGTTCGATGGCGCCCGGGTAAATCGGATCAATCCGCCCGGCCCGCAGCCTAATTGTTAGGCAAGTGACGCGAAACAACAT
>SXRI01000439.1 GCA_005793615.1 Bdellovibrionales bacterium | reverse complement strand
TTGGGTCGTGCCTTAGAGAACCGAATCGAACTTTGATTCTGTTTTGACTTCTGTTTTGACGCCTGCGCTCTATTCATGATCAAATTTTTTTCGTATTAGCAAGTTCCGCTCGAATAAGCATGTACACGTTTGAATAAGTTTGAAACTGGTTTGAAATAGGTCTCAAATACATAAATGGCGTTCATTAACCAGGAAGCAAAAGAGATTCACTGTAAGGTGGTTTATTACGGACCATCGCTTGGCGGCAAAACCACCAATATCCAGTGGGTATATCAAAAGACCGCTGAACAAGACCGCTCTGAGCTGAGTGCCTTTAACACCAATCCTGAACGCACTCTCTTCTTTGACTTTCTGCCAATGAATGTTGGTCAGATCCGTGGTCTCAATACCCGCTTCCATCTCTATACCGTACCCGGCCAGGTCGTGTACGATGCCAGCCGTAAACTTATATTAAAGGGTCTCGATGGCATCGTTTTCGTCGCCGACTCGCAACTGGAGCGGATGGACGAGAACATCGAGGCACTCAAGAATCTCGAAAAGAACCTTGAGCAACAAGGCTACGACATCAAACAAGTACCCTTGGTGATTCAATACAATAAGCGCGATCTTCCCAATGTCGCCTCCGTCGCTGAGCTTCGCACGGCCCTGAATCGTTATAATGTGCCTGATTTCGAGGCAACCTCTTCGATTGGCCGTGGAGTCATGGAGACCCTGCGCACGGTATCAAAAAGTATCATTACCACCCTTAAGGGCGGCGACGTCTAGCTATTGCGTTTGCAGCGGGGATTATGGCGCTGCGAGTTTTAACTCTAGATTATCCTCGAAATTAGGGTTCTCGGTTGCGGCCAAACCGGCGCAATGTTAACTCCAATGCCTTGGAGGGCGAACGATGGACAGCGAGATTGCTACCCCCGAACAAATTGCCGAACAACTAGCGGAACACACAGCAGAAGATAAAATGGCAAAGGACAGTAAGCCTACTAAAAGCAACAAACTTGAAATCGCGGTGGAAACGACCAAGCACCCGAAGTCTTTGCCTGCCAACGAAAGCTATGGCTTCGGCAAGTTCTTCTCAGATCATATGTTCATCACGGAGTATTCGGAGGTTCTCGGTTGGCATGCGCCGCGCATTCAGCCCTACCAAAGTTTGCGCCTTGACCCCGGCGCAGCGGTTCTCCATTACGGACAAGCGATTTTTGAGGGTATGAAGGCCTTCCGCGGCGATGACGGCAAGATTCGTTTGTTTCGCCCTGAAGCCAATCATCGGCGAATGGTGGCCAGTGCTGATCGTCTGTGTATGAAGATGGTCGACTTTGATATCTTCGTTGAATCGCTCGTTCGATTGGTACAGACCGATATCAACTGGGTGCCGACCAAACCTGGTACTGCCCTCTATTTGCGTCCGACCTTGATCGGCTCTGAGGCCTTCTTAGGCGTACGCCCTGCTGAAGCCTTTATTTACTACGTAATCGCCTCTCCCGTTGGCGGTTACTACGGCGATAATATTGAAACCGTCAAAATCTGGATTGAACGCAAGTACTCACGCGCAGCGCCCGGAGGCATTGGCATGACGAAAGCCGGTGGTAACTATGCCGCCAGCCTGATTGCGGCGACTGAAGCCAAAAAACGTGGCTTTGCGCAGGTACTGTGGCTCGATTCCAGCGAAAAGCGCTTTGTCGAAGAGGTCGGCACGATGAACGTGTTCTTCCGCATTGGTGATGAGGTCATTACGCCGCCACTCGGTGGAACGATTCTTCCAGGCGTCACACGCGACTGTGTGATCCAGCTTATGAAAGCTCGCGGCACTCCTGTTATTGAACGTCCCATTGGCCTCGATGAAGTAATTGATGCACATATTCGTGGCGATCTGAAAGAGGTCTTTGGCAGTGGTACTGCCGCAAGTATTTCGCCGGTTGGTGCTCTTGGCCATGGCGATGAACTGATCACCATCAATGGCGGTAAGGTCGGTCAGATATCAGCTGAGCTCTATAAAACTCTCAATGATATTCAGTACGGCCGAATTCCCGATGAATTCGGTTGGACGATGGAAATTCCACTCGGCGCGCAAAAATAAGCCGAGCGATTGGTGCCAGTAATAAGTCGCAAGGGACAAGATGGAATCGACGGTAGCCAAAATCCAACGCCTTAAAAAACAGCACAATGCTGCGATTCTGGCGCATTTCTACGAAACCGGCGAGATCCAAGATATCGCCGATCACGTAGGCGATAGTCTCTACCTGGCGCAAATGGGTGAGAAGCTGGAAAACCCAGTGGTTCTTTTGGCCGGCGTAGTCTTTATGGCTGAGAGCGTAAAGCTTTTGTCGCCGCGAAAGACTGTTTTAGTTCCTGACCTCAATGCCGGCTGCTCTCTCGTCGACCATTCGCCCTACGACAAGTATTTGGCTTGGCGGCGCCAATATCCCGAAGCCCTAGCGGTTACTTATGTGAACTCAAGCGCGGCAGTGAAGTCGATTACCGATGTTTGCGTCACCTCAAGTAATGCCGAAAAGATCCTCGCGGCGATTCCCAAGGATCGAATGATCTTATTTGGCCCTGACCGCAATCTTGGCGCGTACCTGGCGAAGAAGCTCAATCGCGATATGATCCTTTACCCGGGGTCATGCGAAGTACATGTGCTGTTTTCCGCCAAACGCCTTTTCGAACTCAAGGAAAAACACCCGCAAGCTCTGGTGCTCGCGCATCCTGAATGTGATGAAGCGGTTCTCAAACAGGCTGATGTCATCGGTTCGACCTCTCGTTTGCTGGACGAAGTTAAAACCAATACTCGCATCAATGAGTTCATCGTCGCTACTGAGGACGGCATCTTTCACCAAATGCGCCGCGCTCGCCCCGATGCCTTGTTGATACAGGCTCCCGCCGAGGGTTCGTGCGCCTGTAATCAATGCCCCTATATGAAACTCAACACCCTTGATAAAATCGTGCATTCACTTGAAACACTTAGTCCGGCTGTTGATGTTCCCGCTGACATCGCCGACCAGGCCCGTCTACCACTTGATCGAATGATGGCTATTACCGCTGGGAAACCCGTTACTTGGCCTGGGCGGTTTTGCTGACTAGAACTTTGTCATTCCTCCCTCAATGACACCTTTTGAGACAGTTTTCGAACCAAGCTAAGACGAAAAAAATCTCCGAATTTAAAAGATTTACGGAGAATTCGTCTTTATTTCCATCACCGCTCTCAACTTAGGTCCAGGGCTTCCGATGAGTAAAATGGGATGCGAATGTAAGTTGATAAAGACGAGGTGACCGGTGGCCAATGGCAATCATGCAGCAAAAGCTCTTAAAGATGATCGTAGAATAGCTCCGCGTGAAAAATTTCAACCGATCCAGGTTCGAGATCTCACCTCACTCGATCACAAAACCCAAGTGGCCCGC
>SXRI01000438.1 GCA_005793615.1 Bdellovibrionales bacterium | reverse complement strand
GACCGGTGCGATCCTTGCCATAAAGGCAAGGCACCAGCACCGGCTTCTCGGCTGCCATCACCATTTCTACAATTTGCCGAATCACTGCCGTCTTCGGCTTGGAAAAGGGCGACAAAGCCGGATTGAGAAAGGTCACCCGATTGCGTTCACACCAAATACGTTCGCGTTCAATCGGAAACTGATCGTTCCAACCATCTTCGAGATTGATCACGGTTTTGACGCCATTATCACCCACCGTCACTTTCATATCAGGGAAACCCGTGGGAGCACCGCTGCGATAAAGCGAACCTGCCACGACCGTACCAAAATTGTCGGCTGCCATTGCATCGGCAACCTTTGCGTCGGCAACCATTGCGTCGGCAACCATTGCGTCGGCAACCATTGCAAACGACGAACAGAAAATGAGAGCACTCAAAAAAACTCGCGCAAAAATGATCATAGCGACGCCTTCCTTAATTTTATTCGAAGTTTAAGAACTTCAGCTCCGTTCCTGTCTCAGATTTTAGACCGGGCTTAACGGTAGCTTGTTAAACTCGCGAGTAAAACCCTACACCAGCCCAGTACTCCGGCGCAACGAAAGGAGCTCTCGTAGGCACTCTTCGGCCCTTGTCGACCCAATGGCTCGCTGATTCATCTCAGCCTGTATTTTTGCCAGGGGCCGTTGAGAAACCTAGTTTTTTCGATAGCCGGGCAGATGAGCAGCTGCCGGTGACTGCGCCAGTTCCACGCCGTCCAAAATGGCCTGCTCGAAATCGGATTCTAAAATTTTCCGCGCAATTCGCGTACGAAAGAAGGCCGCCCATTGAAATTCCGCAAATGGAATCGGTGATTTTTCATAACCGTCGGCCTCTCGTACGGCGCCGGCAAGACTTCGATAAGGATCATCTTTCAAACCCGCCAGTGATGACGGCAGGCTGGAATAACTCAAAGGCCCTTTGCCGTTCTCATCATACAAGTAAACCCATGACTTCTTTTCCATCGTTTGCCAAAACTCGTTGAATCCCATATGGCGCAAATTCTCGAGGATCTCACAGTAGGTGATTTCAATCTCCTGATTCAAAAGTGCGCGCCCCAAATGATGGTGATCAATAATGTAAAGTCCACCATCTGGCCCAACCACGGCCGGCTCGGGATGTTCGGATAGGTACTTCTCGAGTTTCTCTTTACTCATTTTTTTATTTACGTGAGTTTCCTTCTCACGCACCGCTCGCATACCGACAGCAAGCTGTGTGGGCCGAAGTGCGGCCACCTCGCAGAGACATCTCGCCCCCGCCAGTGCGTCTTGGCCACAGTCCGTAAGGCCATCGACAGTAGCAACTCCTCGGGGCACCCCCACTTCGGGCTCGACCGCAACCTCTGGGGTCGAAACACAAGCCACACAGGACGCTGCTATAACCAACGAAAAAAGGCCCTGAAAAATCATTGCGCCACCTCAGACTTAATCCTGAGGTAAACTATCGCGGTTGGCAACAGCGCGCTAGGGCAAATAGGGACGTAAAAAAAGGTAGATGATGATTCCGGTCACTGAGACGTAGAGCCACATGTAGGCAATCAAGTGCCCCCAGCGGCGGTGCCAAGCGAGCTTTTTAAAGGACGCCCAGACCTGCACCGCAACAGCGAAAGGAATCACTGTCGCCAATATGGTGTGCGTTGTGAGAATCCAGAAATAGATCGTTCGCGCGATGCCGTCGCCACCAAAACGCACCACCCCGACCTGAAAATGAAACCAGAGATAGCCGGCAAGAAAGAGCGTCGAAAATCCGATTGCCGAAGCCATGAATATCTTGTGCACTTTAAGGTTACTACTGCGAATCGCCAGATAGGCGACACAAACACAAATCGTGCCAAGGAAGTTAAAACCTGCATTGAGGTGAGGCAGAAATGAAAGGTTCATTTGGCCTTAGCTTATACCACTCAAGGGGGAAAGCACAAGGTCTCAATCACTGACTGGTAAGGGCCTGACGTCCGGCGCCAACCAGCCTGGCAATCTGCGACTTGAGATCGGTAAAGCTACCTTCGCCCAGCGCGCGATTGATATGTACTAGAATCTCGCCATCGGCACGCACGAGCAGTGTCTGTGGGAGCGTTTTAAAATTCATGGCTTGTGCCAGAGCACCGTTCGCATCGAGAAACTGCGGGAACAATAACCCAGGTAACTTCCCTGATTTTTCAATTGCCTCACGGGACTCGGAGGTCACAACTCCAATGACCTTAAACTGCTCTCCCGAGAACTCTCGGGCCAGTTGATTGAACTTCTCGTAATCGGATTCACAGGCCTCGCACCAGCTGGCCCAAAAGTGAATCACCAGATTGCTACCGCGAAACTCTTTGAAGGAGATCGCTGCTTGCGAAGGTCCGCTCAAAGGCAGAAGGCTAACATTGAAACTATCGCTCTCAAAACTAATGTAACGTGAGGGTCTCTGCGAACTGAGACCCATGATGATGAAGTAACCAACAATCACGCCGGCAAAGAGAAGAGCATTGGTCACTATGCCCTTCTTACTGCTCATTCCGACCATTGGGCTCCCGATTGTGACGAATATATAGGACCACGCCACCGATGAACATCAATGGCAACACCGACAACAAGACGATCATTTTCAAATAATAATTATTGGTCGTGTCGTTGAAGCTGCAGGAGGCACACGCTTCTGCCAAACGCGGCATACTCAAGATCAACAGGATTTGGAAAAACCTAAAGATAGATTTGCACATAAAACACAAGCCAAACCGCCACGAGGAAAGCCCAAAAAATCTGTAGCGCATTAAAGGTGCTAACCGCAAGACCACCCTCGATCTTAAGCGACAGGTTGGTCATCACCAGTAAACCCGCCACGATCTGCAGGGCATGAGCCCCAACGATCAAGTAAAAACAGGCGCCAAATAGGCTATTGGTCATCGTCATCCCAGCACCGACTAGGCGATAGGCAAACCAAGCCTGGAAGGCAACAAACAATGCGCCCAAAATCTGAGCTCGCGTCACATTCATACGCGCCTTCATACGCGTCTTCAGGCCCACTTGCGCGAGTTCGCCGGCCCCTTGCTTTAGGGCTCGGCCTGCCAGAAACAAAAACACCACGCTCAAAACAAGAACCAGCGAGTTGAAGCCGGCTTCAAGAACCGGCAGCTGAACGGTTTTAGGCATGTCCCATTCAATACGTCCGCGGCGAATAACAAAATACGAGCTAAACAACGCCGAGAAAAACATCAGCTCAACGAAAAGCAAAAGCAATACGCCAAAAATCGCACTCGGAATGGCCGGCCCTCGTCGAGCAGCGCCCGTCGAAACGGGACCAGCAACCGTCGCAGAACCCACCGGAGTCGCAGAGATCACTGGTGGCCTCCATGAGCCGGAATACTCGAAGTACCCTCAACTGGAATACGAATCCAGTTTTGTCCGCCAGCGGTACCAACATCAGGTGCTGTGCCGAAGTAAAAAATGAACATCAGAAAAAGCATCGTCATCAGCATGTACAGAATGTACTTCTTTTCACCGCGCAGATGCATGAACTCAGAGGCCACCAGAAGGGCCTTCACAACCGCGATCCCGAAAGCGGTAATCAGCGTCACCGCGCGACTCTCAAGCATCGGACCGCAAACACTGATGATAAACAAGACCAACAGGATCGCCCATACTTTAACGTAGT
>SXRI01000437.1 GCA_005793615.1 Bdellovibrionales bacterium | reverse complement strand
ACATATTCGAACTGATGACCTGTTTTACTGTGTCACCCCGTGAAAAGTTGGAGAGGGCAGAGCGAGAGCCTTAATTTGGCGCCAATGTCAAAGTGCTGGGCAGTTGGGGGCCGGGCCCATGCCCGCCTGGCAACACGGGAGGCGAGCAATAGGTATGAGCTCCCGGCCACTTGTACACGTCAAGTGAACCCGGGTAGCTCCTCGGCGATGCCTCCTAAGGCGGCACAGATGTTGAAGCCTCTGCCAGCTAATCCGTCAAAATGCTGATTGCGACGAGAGTTTGCCTGCGTCCGTTTTTTTAAAAGGTGAAGATTCGATGAAGGCCGTTATTCACATTATATTCGCAATACCAATGCTCATGGCGGTAGCCTCGCCGCGAACTGCACACGCACAAGAGGGCCAAGCTTCGGATCGTCCCTATTCTATTTCCGGTTTCTCTGGCGCATGTAAGTCCGTTGGCATGTGGACTCGTGAGGCCCTGCAGCTCACCAACGAAATTCGCAGTTTCACCATGCAATTGAAAGATGATCCCAATTGTAAGGCTCTCGGCGAGAGAGTGCAGAAGAGCCTTCAGGGACTAGCGAGTAATGTGGCACCCAAGGTAGCTGAGCGACATAGTAAGCGAATGAGCCAATTGCGCCAAGAGTTCGCGGCACTGACCACCTATATTCGCACAGGCGGAGGCACTGGGCGTGCCGAAAACGCCCTGATGCGCACGGTTGTTCAAGATGCAACCATGAGTGCCCATATTCAAAACTCCGGCGCGGGGCTCACCTCGGAATCTACAACAGAGTCCGCGATTGATGGCAGGACCCCACTAGATCGCTTGGGGGATCGCTTCACCTCATCGGCCCGCGACGGCTTGAGTATGTTCAATGATGTTGTCGATTCGATTCCTCAGATGCAGCAATGCTTGACCGGCGACGGTGTCGCTGGCGGAAACATCATCGCGACTTCGGTGAAACTTTTGACCTCTTTTGTCTCCAGTGGCCAGGACCAGACCGGGACATCGGTCGCCACCGCTCTCTCGAAGCTATCGCAAGTGATGCGCGAAACTAAACTCGCTAATGTCCTTACCAAACTAAATCAAGCCGACTTCATGTCTTCGATCGCATGTCTTATCGAGATCAGCACCGAGAACTACTGTACGACACGGGATTCAAAATTGCTCTTCGACGACATGATGAAGCAGCTCCAGGGCCGACCACGTGAAAACGAACAGAAACGCCTTGGTTCGGCGCACACCCTTGCCGGTTATTATATTCTCACGCAAAATATTCCGATCATAACCAACTGGATTCAACGCGTGCAGATCGGTGTCGATCCACGAGTTCCCACCGATGCCGACTTTCAGAATCGGATTTTTGATGAAGTAAACAACTTCTATAAACAAACCAAGGTTCTCCGCGGATACATGTCCAAGGAAATCGAGGCGATGAAGACGGCCGCTGATCTGAAGAGCAAACAGAATTACGCCCGTGAGATCGTCCAACACGTCACCGCCGTTTTAGGAGGTGGCTTCGACACCGCAGGATCAAAAAACTTTTTCACCATGAACGGATCGCCGCGCGAGTTGATGTTCTTGCTTCTCAAAATTCCGATGCCCAAAGAGGTCACGGGCGCCGGTGGCGGCATGGCGCAAGAACCATCTCAGTGGCTAGAAAACAATTATATGACCGAGCCGATTTTCCAGGATCCGGATCGCCTGGTTCTAGATGTCATGAACCGAATCTTCAACGAAGACAGCGGCATGATCGCGACCGCACAGCGGAATGCCATTCAGTACTACAACAAATGGTTCATTATCGACAAAATCTCGCTGGTCAACGAATCCCTCCTCGGCATGAACTACAATGTGAAAGACAGCTTAAAGCTTATCAACGATTACCTGGGTGAAGTCGAAAAGCGAATGCGCGCGAACTCGAATGACCTCAGCATTATCGGCGGCCTTCGTGATACGCGTACCAAGATCAAGAACGTGCTACATGCCTATTCGGAACTCGAACGCGTGATCACGAGTTTGCCCAAAGACAGTTCGCAGCTAACATCGGAAGAGTACCAAAAGGTGACTGCGGCCAATATCGCCATCATCACTTCGGTCTACGATGAGTTTGAGGTCCTTCTTGGTAAATCGGGTTACTTCGCGAACCGAGTCGGAAAATTCGTCTATCAGGATTATGTTAACATGTTGCGCACGCGCAAAGACTTTAGCGACAACGTTTCAGATCTTGCTTATGCGGCGGGCTTGACAATATTCGATCGCCTGATGGCGACCGCCGAAAACAACCCAGCGAACGTACAAAATGACTTGGCGTCTGCCATGACTCTGAACAAAATGAACCTCGAAGCTATCGAAATTTTGGTGCGCGACTACTTTGCGAACATGACTGCTGAACTTCAAGCCGTGTCAACCGCGTCGAAAACCGGCGCCAAGTTCGAAAACCGCCCGATCAAACCTGACGGCGCCTCGCGCGCTTGGCGCGACAATATGGTTACCCTTCCGGGTCAAGAGCAACCAAAGAAACTCGAGGCGTTCGGTCAAAGGCTGCAAGCCGGCTGGAAATTTTGGAGCCAGGCCGCGAGCTCTGTGCCTGGTCTTGACTTCGTTTTCGGCGGCGATCCGAAGTACACCAAGATGCCCGATCGCCTCGCGCGCTTCGCGATTGACGATGAATTTGGTTCCGCTCAACGCCTCTTTGAGCAATTTTGCATACAAAGCCTCGCCTTTTCGGATGTTCGTTCCTTTTATTCGATCTGCCAGGGTGTCGTTTTAAAGAGTCCGTTTCCCGAGCCGGTACTTGTCAGTCTACAGGAAAAAGAACGTCGTTCGCTGTTGATCTCTTACAAAGAAAAATTGAGCGAGTCCCGCGACAACGCGCCACTCAATCTTTCCCAGCGAATTTGCGCCTTCAGGGACTACAATCGTAAGAATATGGTCGTGTATCTGACGACGGCGCAGAAGAATTCTGCGCCATAAAAACTCTTCGCCTATCAGTGAGACGCTGTGGGCAAAGCGGTAATGATATGGGCGCGAAGATCTTGTGGCTCTTCGTGTAGTTGAGGGGAAGAAAAACTCCATTTTTCGTACTGATTTTGT
>SXRI01000436.1 GCA_005793615.1 Bdellovibrionales bacterium | reverse complement strand
GTGGCTTCCCTCGTGTTTTCCTGTGTTTGATTGCGCTTTTTCCATCTCAAACCGCCTCGCGGAGGCAGGAAACATTGTTTCCTGGTTTGTTTCCTGCTGTTTTTCCCAAAAGCGTCGGTTCCATTGCACTTTGACCAGTCATTGCTTTCGCAAAGTTTCCGAGCGCCATGCGATTCGCGCCCTGCCTGAGTTCGCACGACAACGGATATTCGATGAGTTGATTCATCGAAGCGAAGAGCATCGGACGTTGAGCTTGAGGGTATCCCATTTTGGCTTGAGCCTTTTTAATGTTGGTCTCGATAGAATCGGCGGCGACAATCACGAGCACAGATTCAATGCGGGAGATTCCTTTGTAGGCTCCGACCATTTCGTAATAGCGCGTATGTTCTTTGCGAGTTCGCTCTAGCTCTATAGCCCAGAGAATCTTCTTTGGTGATGTGTTCCATTCGATAATAAGATCCGGGATCTTGATTGCTCTGACCTGATTTTGAAAAAGGCGCTGTCCTTGCCCACTGGCTTTGAGCTCTTGTTCGGTTTGCCAGTTGGACACCCATCCCTTGCGTTCAAGGAAGAGTGCGAACCGTATCAGTTCCTCATCGTGCCAAAGATTTTTCGACGGCGGTGAGTAAACCGGATTCATTCCTAGTAAATCTGCTAGTACCTTTCCCTTGTCACTCAGGGCCACTGCCGATTCGACAAAACCGTAGTCGGGCACGCGGGTAAAATACCCCGTGCCCATTAAACTTTTCCAGCGGCGAAAACGCCAATGACGATTTCCGGTGCCAAAAAAATCGTTCCAGATCCGTTTCGTCAGGAAACCTGATTTCGCTGCGACCCGCAGTGGGCCGCTCACCTGGCTAGGCACAATCGTGCTTTTCATTCCGGTTCCTGCCAACGGGCTGGGTCCGTGATGACATACTCGACGTGCTTGGGGATGAAACGATTGCCGATCCGTTTTGCCTCAACGACTTCAGCACGCCATTGGGCGGCGACAAGTTTCGGTTGTTCGTTGGGATCAATCGGCGGCGCTGACGCTTGACCGGCCTTGAATACCTCGGCTTTGGCTTTCTCTTTTGACGAGTGAATCATGGAGCCAGTAACGGCGCCTGCCATTGCCCCAAGCGCGCCACCAATGATGATGTTACGCGTGCGGTACTCTCCATTTTGGCCGGGATCGGCGATTGCGCCAATCGCCATTCCCGTGCCACCGCCAACGGCGGCGCCCAAACCTTCGCTTTTTCTAAATGTAGAGCAGCCATTTAATGTCAATGCACAGATGAGCCCGCCAATAGCGGCGGCTCGTTTGAAAAGATCAGCAATCATGCTGCCTCCTTTTCAGTTTGTTGTTGTGCCATTATTTCCGAGGATTTCGGTTTTTCTGGCCTATGAGTCTGATCAGATGAATTTTTCTCAGCGGTGAGAATGAGACCCAGTACGGATTTTTCTGCCGGTATCGGCATCTCTTCTTTGGGAAGACTGGGCACCATCTGAAATTTTAGTTTGACGGCTTTGCTTCCGTACTTGTGCGGGATGATGACCAGGGCTTCACCTACTCCCATGTTGCGCTTAATCAGATTGGGATGGACGATGAACTCCTCGACCTCGCGGAGTGATCCTTGCCCGGTGCGCGATTGACCGAACATCCCGTTCTCGGCGCGCTCGGTGACGCGCTCAGCCTCCTTCGTGCCGATCACCTTGGCGAAGTATTCAGCAGTGTCGGGATCGTTCCCGCGCATGATGATCTTTAGATTGGAGTTCGTGAGGATGCTATTCGCCACATCGTCGCCCAGAGCCTTGATGTCGCCGATTGCTTGGTGCGCAAATACAATGCCGATATTGGCCGAGCGCGATTTATTCAGGAGCGTGACAAACCCCGGATAAAGGTACTCGGTGAAGTCATCGAGGTAGCAAGAAAAAAATGGATGCTCCTTGTCCCCCGTCTGATGCCGATTAGCGACGGCACTTTGCAGGCATTGAAGTACCAGTTTGCCGGTGGCTTTACCCAAGAACGCCGCTTTTAAGACCGGAAGCTGAAAGTAAATGAGTTCACTGTCGCGGATCGCTCGGTCGAGATCTATGTCAGGTTCATCTGTATTGAACAGCTTCGCGTAGGAACCAAAAGCAAAATGACTCAGCGACGCGAGTAACCCACTCGTTTTCGATTCCCGGTCGGAAGGCGATAGGGCCCTGAAGCCTGACGCCCAACTTTCCAGCGAATCGTCTTTGCTAACGGCGGCCAGATCATAAAGGGCCTGCGGATTTTTAATCGCCTGATAAACCCGCAAAAATGTTGGCTTGAGCTTTGCCTTGTCGAAAATGCGGAGCACTTGGGAGAAGACTTCATACTGAACGGATTCGTAATAGGAGTTATCAAACTCAAACGAGTTAAAGACCCGCTCAGCGACTTCCTCGGGCGTGCCACCCAGAAGCGGATTGAAGGTGTGGCTTCGATTCGGATCTTGCAGCGAAAGGACCTTAAAGTCCGCGGTGCGTTTGAAACGTTTTACATACGCATAGATCTTAGTGATGAATGTCTGATCGGCTTTACCATCGACAATGATAAACCCGCGACGGTCGCGAATATCACTCACTGACCACGGGATGACGACCGACTCCGATTTTCCGGCGTTGGTGGTGCCGATGACTTCGGTGTGCATTCGACGAGCGTCAATGGATATAAAGACGCGCTTCCCACTTTCGTCGTAGCCCGCGAACACAGACCCCGGTCGCGCACTCGTTACTGAGGCCAAGTAACGTCTGACGGCGTTTTTATCTCGAAGGATTTGGCAGGCGGCGTAGCCAAGAGCCGCAAGACCCACTCCGAGAGTTGCTCCCATGCCAGAGAGCATCCAGACATGGGTTCGTGCCCATTCTTCAATGGCAGGTTTCATATTTTGGAGTTTCTTTGCTACGACGAGTACAACGAAACAGAAGACCAGGAAATACATACCTCGATCTGAGCCGCCGGCATTTTCTGGACCTTTATTCAATTAACACCTCCGGGATCTCTGAACGTGAATGGTTGAGAAAGAATGACTTGGAACTGCATACCGGCTTCGAGCTCGATCCAAGCTCGCGGCTTTTTTAAGTCTTCGCTCCAAGCATTGCTGCGATCCTTCGCCGTTTCTGCCAGACCTTGCAGCAGACCGTTTTGAATCCCGCCTTGGCTTGCGCCAAATGGGGTGCGGGTGATGGAGCCGTCAGCGACACCGCCGACGAACGCACCCAAAAGCTTCCCCGCCGTGTTTTTGACCGCGTCCGAATGGTAGCTGCCCTCCACTCCAGCCTGGTTATCTAAACCTAATACTAAGGCTGATAGGTTCTTACTCCTGCCGTCGGGGAACATGATTGACTTCCAAGCGATACTGGCTCTTTCGGAATCTGAGTCCAAAGTGGCCTCACCAAAGATTTTTGAGCTCTCTGGAATGGCAACGTTATTACCGCTAATAACGGAGGTGGCAATGACGCCAATTACGGGCATGGTTCGACTTGTTACAGTGGCCGGTTGGGCAAGCTTCACCCAGAACTTCGTTCCGGGTGGGAGCGTTGTCGAGAAATCATTGTCGCGGGCAATGACCATCGACGTATTGCGATTCGCACCCTGTGATCCACCACCACCGTTCATGCCGCTAAAGCCCACAGCCGAGTGAAGGGCGGAGGCACTCAATCGATTCGGAGGATCCGTCGATTGCACAGCTTCGCCAACATTCTTCCGATCTGAGCCGGTGGTTCGTTCACTGTAGTTGCGCGTTTGCACCTCAGGTGCAGGCACCAAGAACACCACGAGACAGAATATGATGAGGAAACCGCAAAGCAGCCAGCCCAGTCCCCGAAGATTGATTCGGCGCTTGGTGGAAAAAGTCACTGGCTCAATGATGAAAATCGTCATTATTTTTTGCCAGAGCTTTGAAAAGACTGATCGTTTAACAATCACTTGAGCCATGACTTCACCTCCGGGAGTCTGATTTTGATGGGTGTCGGCGATCTGAACTCTAGAAGCAGCGGCGTTGCGCTTCTGATATCCATGACCTTGATAGACATGAACCCGCTGACCGGCGCGCGTTCAGTGACTTCAAGCCCAGAAAGATTCAAATCTTGAATGGCGACGGTCCTTTTTCCTTGGGTGAGCCAGATCCAACCAGGTTTGAGTTTCACGGACTTTGTGGTGGTCACCTGAAAGGCGATCATCAAAAGCCGCTCGGATTTGCCAAGCCGGGTGACTGAGACCGTGAAATCGTGATTGCTTTTCTCAGTGTTGTAATCGCGCCACTTTTCACTCAGTTTTTCGCGCTTCGGATCAGGCTGAGAATTTTCGGGCTCCAGGTAAACAATATAGTCAGCGGATGAGAGTGGCAGGGTCACAAGGCTCACGTTGAACCGGCGACCTTCGGTATAAATATAGAGATTACTCTTGCTGGAGTGAGTGAGCGGTTTGATCGTGATTGCGTTTTCAAGGTACTCGACCCTAAAGGCGTTGGTGTCACCTAAAACGACACTCGTCGGACGATCCGGCACTTGGATCAGGGTTGCTATCCCAACGGCGGTGCGGACCTGGGCAATCTGATCGCGCTTAAGATGAAGCTTTTTGACTCGCTGACTGGGCAGATCTGCCGCTATTGCAGTTCGCGACACTGCTTGAGTCAGAAAGAGAGCTAAAAGAAAGCCCTTCATAGTTACTGCGCCTCCTCTTCCTTGATGACATAGATCCCCCATGGATTTTCTAACGTGCGCGGACCCGTTTGGTATGTCAGCGTCACCCGCAGTATCGTCGCCGCCTTGAGGCCCTGAATTTCCGTGAAACGATCTCCAATAATCTGCACGCGACTGGCTTTGGTATCGACATTCACCTTAGTTGGATAGATTCGTTGGCCAATGGTTTTTCCTTTGGCAAAAGTTTGCAGATCAGCAATCGTTTTCTCAAACGCTCTGAGAGATTGCGAGGCGACGAACGATTTGGCTCGAGCGAGATGGACCGTCAGATTCTCTGGACCCCAAGTGTAGCGGAGCTCCACATACTTTTTTGCGGCCTTGTCTACTTCCGCTTCGATGGGTGGAGCGTCGGCCAGTCCCGCGATATTTCCACATTGATCGAGGGCCACGATGTGTGGGCCTCGTCGCATTGAAGTGGTCGCCGCACAAAGCGTCAGTGCCGTGACGGTTAGGCACAAGATCATGCCGAAGCGTAACCATCGGTTTTGAAAGGCTAG
>SXRI01000435.1 GCA_005793615.1 Bdellovibrionales bacterium | reverse complement strand
CTAATCATGAGGGGGCTACAGCGGCCAAAGGACATGCAGAGAGTGCGCAGGCGGAAAAGGCCGCCACTTACTGGACTTGTCCCATGCATCCGCAGGTTCATGCCGAACATCCCGGCGAGTGTCCGATTTGCCATATGAAGTTGGTGGAGGTTAAAGCGCAAAAGCCGGCGGACAAAACCAAAGGTGTAGAGTCTGGCCAAGATTCTGCTTCGCGGGAAGGGCGTTCTGATATCATAGCGACGACTGGGCAGTTAGAGTTGGTTGGCGTGCAGAAAACCCTGGTTGAGAAAATGGATTTAACCGTTCACATTCCCATTGCCGGGCGATTTATTACTTCGAATACCGTCGCCTTTCAGATTTATGAGACTGACTTACGTTATGTGAAGGCGGGCTTGAGCTTCAATGGTGAAAGTGGATTTAAACCAGAATCGAAACTTGCAGGCTCAATCTCGTCGGTCGACTCCATTGTGGATCCCACCAGTCGAACAGTACGCGTCGTGGGCGCCATTCGCAGTGGGCCGAGTGGCATTATTCCTGAAACTACTTTTCGTGGTGACCTTGCGATTGTGCTTAAGGGTGTCGTCAGCATTCCGGCCAGCGCGGTTTTACATAGCGGCAAGGAAGACTTGGTCTATATGATTCACGACGGGGGCCATTTGATGCCTCAGGCGGTGAAGCTGGGCTTAAAGACCGAAAGCTACTTCGAGGTGATCGAAGGGCTTGAGCCAGGTGATTACATTAGTTCGGGTCCGAATTTTCTTATCGATTCCGAGGCGAAAATCAGAGGGGCGGCAGGCAGTGGTCACGCGCATCATTGAATTTTCAGCGCGCAATCGTGCGCTCGTGATTGTCCTTACTCTCATGGCGGTCGCTTTGGGAGTCTATTCGGTTAAGAAAATTCCGTTGGATGCCATTCCGGATCTATCAGACACGCAGGTGATCATTTATTCAAAATGGGATCGCTCGCCGGACATCGTTGAAAATCAGGTTACCTATCCCATTGTCTCTGCCATGCTCGGGGCGCCGCATGTTAAGGCGGTTAGGGGATTTTCTGATTTTGGATTTTCCTATGTCTATGTGATTTTTGAAGATGGTGTGGATCTTTACTGGGCCCGTTCGCGGGTGCTCGAAAGCCTCAATCGAATCTCGTCGCAGCTGCCTATTAATGTTCGTACCGAGATCGGCCCGGATGCCACAAGTGTCGGCTGGGTTTACCAATATGTTCTTCATGATGAATCGGGTCGTTTTAACGCGGCCGACTTGCGTTCGATGCAAGACTGGCTCATTCGCTTTCAGCTGCAAAGTGTGCCAGGCGTAGCCGAGGTCGCGGCTGTCGGCGGATTTGTTAAACAGTATCAGGTCAAAGTTGATCCGATTAAACTTGCGCAATTTCAACTCACAATGAACCAGGTGATCGAGGCTGTGCGTAACTCGAATCAAGAGAGTGGTGGGCGCACGATCGAATTTTCAGGAATGGAGGCGATGGTTCGCAGTCGTGCTCTTGTGGATAAAACGGAGGATATCGAATCAGCGGTCGTGAGTTACAATCCTCGCAGCCGCGCCCCGGTTCTCGTTAAACAGGTTGCCACAGTATCGATAGGACCTGAGATGAGACGAGGAATCACGGATTTCGATGGTCGCGGAGACACGGTTGGCGGCATCGTTGTCATGCGCCAAGGCGAAGATGTTCCTGCGGTAATAGCGAGAGTGAAAGAGAAGATCGCGGCGATTGAAAAAAGCCTACCTGATGGCATCAAGATTAAGACAGTCTATGATCGTTCGGATTTGATTGAACGCGCGATTGCGACGTTGCGTGGTACCTTGATCGAAGAATTGATCATTGTCAGTTTAATCATTTTGTTTTTTCTTTGGCATGTGCCGTCGGCAATTGTGCCGATCGTGACCATTCCGGTCGCGGTCTTGCTGGCTTTTATTCCGATGTATTTTCTGGGATTGAGTTCCAATGTCATGTCGTTGGCCGGTATCGCGATCTCGATCGGCGTGTTGGTCGATGGAGCTATTGTTGAAGTGGAGAATGCCTATAGAAAAATCCAACAGTGGGAGGTTGGTGGCAGAGTCGGAAGTTTTTTCGAGGTACGGCTCAATGCGCTGAAGGAAGTCGGTCCGTCAGTTTTCTTTTCACTCTTGGTGATCGCGATTTCATTTTTACCAATCTTCACGCTGGTCGATCAGGAAGGGCGGCTCTTTAAACCCCTGGCTTTCTCAAAGAACTTTGCGATGGCGATCGCGGCTATTCTTGCAATTACCCTGGATCCGGCGATGCGTATGCTTTTTGCTCGGGCCGACGCTTTTTCCTCGCCCTACAAATGGCTCAATCGCATCGGGAATACGCTTTTTGTCGGTACCTACTATTCCGAAGAAAGGCATCCGGTCAGTCGCAGGCTCATTCGATTGTACCAGCCGGTACTCGAGTGGGCGCTTAGACATAAGCGAACGACTCTGGCGGTAGCGGCTGTCGGTATGATTTCGGTGGTTCCCGGGTTCATGATGCTGGGTTCGGAGTTCATGCCGACGCTTCACGAGGGCAGTCTGCTCTATATGCCGACGGCACTACCGGGTATCTCTGTTTCCGAGGCCCAGCGTCTTTTGACCGAGCAAGATCGAATTCTCAAGACCTTTCCCGAAGTCGAGACGGTATTTGGAAAAGCGGGCCGAGCCGAAACGTCAACCGATACGGCACCGCTAAGTATGTTCGAAACCACCATTCAGTTAAAGCCCCAGAGCGCCTGGCGACCGGGAATGAGCGAGGAAAAGTTACTGGATGAGATGAATGCGAAACTCGGATTTCTTGGCATGCCTAATATCTGGACGATGCCGATCAAGAATCGCATCGATATGCTTTCCACCGGAATTCGCAGTCCGATCGGAGTTAAAATCTATGGGCCTGAACTCAAGACGATCGAATCTCTGGGGGCGCGGATCGAGGGCCTGCTCAAGACAATTCCTGAAACGCGGACAGTGGTGGCTGAGAGAATTGCCTCAGGCCAGTTTCTTGATATCGATTTTGACCGCGAGAAGCTCAAAATTTTTGGTTTATCTCTAAAAGATGCCCAGGATCAGGCGATGATCGCCATTGGCGGTGAAAATGTGTCGCAAATCTTGGTCGATCGAGAACGGTATCCGATTCAAGTACGTTTGGCGCCCGCCTTTCGGCAAGATAGCGAAGCGATCAAGCGATTGTTGATCACGACGCCAACTGGCGCGCAAATTCCATTACGAGAAGTGGCACGGGTCGGTTTCAAGGACGGTCCATCGATGATTCGCGATGAGAACGCTTCATTGGTCGGTTACGTCTATGTCGACATCGACACCACAAAGATCGATATCGGCAGTTACGTTAACAAAGCCAAGGAATTCGTTGAGAAGAATTTGCGCGATCAGATCCCTGATGGTTACCTTGTGAGTTGGAGTGGACAATTTGAAAATATGCAGAGGGTAAAAGAGCGACTCTGGCTGGTGATTCCGATCACCTTGGCATTGATTCTCTTTCTTTTGTATTTCAATACGCGCTCGTGGATGAAAACCGGAATCGTGTTGCTGGCGGTGCCGTTCTCTGCAATTGGAGCGATTTGGTTTCTGGTCGCCCTTGATTACAATCTTTCGATCGCGGCCTGGGTGGGAATGATCGCGCTT
>SXRI01000434.1 GCA_005793615.1 Bdellovibrionales bacterium | reverse complement strand
TGGGGCTTTGATGAAAACATCGACGCCTTACCGGCGCCCTTTAACCATGGCAAAGTCTGGCCGCATTGAAAGCGTTATTGGTGGTACATCTGTCGGCGTTGAAACGATGAAAGTGGCCTGGTTCCAAGTCGCCGCCTCCATTCTTGCAGAGCATTCTCCAATGGCTCTCAAACGCCTCCAGATGAGCGAGAGTCTTCTCATCGCATCCTACGTGCTCACGGAGTTAGCGAAAGTTCCTGATTGGTGGCTCAAGTTTGAGGCACTGGCGATCATTGAGCCCAGTACCAGTGGCGATAGTCGTTCTCTCATGGCAACTCGCCAGTCATTAATCGAAAATGGATACCATGTTTGGGCTCCATGCACGTATCAAGGCCTGTGCCCGCAGCTCACGCATTCGGAGCGCGATTGGTGTCATGACCGCATCCATTGGCAACAACCTCAATGGTTCACGGAACTTGAAAAACATCTGCCGATGAAAAACCGCACCCTGACTTTTTCCTACCTACTAGCGCGTCGTTCACTACCACCACCAAAGGCGCTCAGCGAGCTGTCTCGTTTGACTGGAGATATGTTGGAAGAAAAGGGAAAGACGCGGCAAAGCCTCTGCCGCGGACCAGAGCGAGAGTTTTTGGCGTGGTTTCCCCAGCGCTTGCCAAAGGGCGAAGAAATTTCTCTTCAGCGCGGAGGGTTGGTGCGTTTGCCTAGTGACGTGACTCATAAAGCGAGCGAGCTTCGCTTCTCAAGCAAGGCTGCGCTCATCGAGATCCCTCCCGATGAGCCTATTGGTGAATCTGCTTACGGAAGCTCCTGAGTCAGCAAGCGCTGCTTTTTCCATGTACGCAGCTGAGATCTTACGTTCTGCGACAGATTTTCCAAAACCTCAATTGGGTCTTCGCCGACAACGTTGGCGATAAAACTTCCGACCGAAGAGCGGACCTGCAAGCTTCCTTCAAAACCAGCTCGGGTCTTGCGTAAGACCGCACGGGTCGACGAATCACTTGGCGACTCACCAAATATCCGATTGAGCTTCTCCATGGAGCGTCTTGCGACTCCTGCGCTCGGTTCAAAGTCGACGAACTTAAATTTTTGAACCAAAAACTGGGTCATATCTGCCCTCCCTGTCCAGTAGTTAAAACCACGCTGACCCATCACCAGCGAAAAGCGCAAGCTCGAGATGCGGATAGAAGTAGAGTCCGAGCTCTAATTGCTAAAAAACAGCCTAAGAAAGGCTCCTGCAGCTTCTGACGTGACGGCGATTAAGATATTAAGAAAAATTGATCGCGCAATTGACACATTTTTTCATGCACTCGCTGCGACTCTTCAGATATCTGCTGACGTCGCATCTCAGGTTCTGACGACAGATTCACGGCAGTGAGTTGGGGCCGATAAAGTTCGCAGCGCATTTCAAAGCGCTCTATCGGCGCCGGCCATAAGGGCAAAGTAAGTAAACCCGTTTTAAGTAATCGCTTTTCGAGAAATCCCCTCACTCCATCGGGAAGAAAATCCAGTTTGCCAACGGAGTCTTTGGAAACCGGCACCGTGAGCGACCAATTCTCCGAGCCGCGATGAGCGCAAATCAGTATGGGCGCGCCGCTCACGATACTTAACTCAACAAATCTTGATGAACGAAAATCCTGAATTTCATCGGGCGGGCCAAAAAAACAGTTCGAGCCCTCGGGAAAAATGATCAGATCGATATCGCCACGATTGAGAAATCGCTCCGACAGATCTGCAAAAGACAACGGCCGCTCGGTCTGAGTGATCCATTGCGCTAAATCGCGTATCAACGGCACATGAAAGAAAAAATTATCCATGACCCCCATGGGAATGCGAGCCTTACCGCCTGATTCCAGAGCCTCCACTCCCAAAAGCGCTACAGACGGCAGCCAGCCGAGCGGTGTGCCGTGACTCATGGCTACGATGAGACGGCTGTTCTCAGCAAAAATCTCACTTAAACTTGGCGAACAGTGAAAACTGCGCGCTTTCATCATCAACGTTAACACTTTACGTAGGGGTGTTTCGTAATCCGCTAATTTCCTCATAAGCGGACTATCTAACACCACAACTCTGCTTCGGTCCAGAAAGCAAGTTCACCTAGACCGCCTCAAGCCGTTCTGGTGGATTCCAAAGGACTTGCCATGTTAGCGTTAAAGAGAAACGTTAACTCTGAGATAAGGACCGCTAAAGATGTTACGAGACTATCGCTGGAGTATGACCTTCGTCCTGTTTTTGCTGATTGCATACACAGCTTTTGTTCTTTTAGCTAAAAAATCCGCCGTCTCAGCCGGACACGAGCCTGCATCGACGACAGCTTTGATTCCCAATGCGGCGGCTCTGACTGATCCTGGCGCGTCTGATTCCGAAACCAAGTCCGCCACCACGCACTGACCCGTGAGAGGTAGCGCCTCGAAGATCAAACGCTCGCGATCAAAACCAGAATTTTGCCGACGCCAAAAAATTGAGTGTACTGAAACTGTTCTGTGACCAGGTTCCGGCGACAGTCGAAACACTCGAGTTGGCAATGGAAATGTAGTTCAGGCTGCCGCCGAGTGAAAAATTATCACCAAGCATGTGATCATAGCCGGCCACCAATCCCCAATGCATGGGCGAAGTCGAGGCGCCATAGGTGAGATACTTGCTGGAGACTTTACTCATTCCGAGCATCAAACCCAAATGGACGCCCTTGGCCTCACCTTCGAAGAAATAGCCACCCATTACTCCGTAGAGATCGTAACCAAACGGAGTCGTCACCCCGTTAACGCTCTCATCCTTATTGGAGGTGAGATAGTAAGCACCCACGCCAAACTCCGTGCCCAGCTTGGCGCCAGCGGTAATACCCATCATAGTACGCGATGTGGAGTTCTCGTAGTTGGGTACACTGATGCCGCCCAAAGCCCCGACCCAACCGGCCGATTCACCGCTGGCTGCAGCAAGAGCCTCGAGATTGAATGTAGCTAGAAAAAAACCGAAGAAAAGGTGCAACGCGATTTTATTGAAACAAGCCTTCATGATTCCTCCCTGTTTATGACACTGGTTAGTGTAGATTGAGTCTCGAGCGAGACTCCAGCTAAATTTCGCTTGCGATGCACACTTGTCAAAACCGCGAAGACGCGTCTTCAGACCTGAATCCTCTCGAGAAACGTAACGACTGTTGTAGAAAACCCACATGCGCAGATGTTCCATAAGCGGAACAGTCGTTACGCGGAGCTTGCCTCGGGGCACCATCTTGCGATTCAATTGAGTGTGAAAGTTAAAAACACCGTCAAGTTAAGGAAGACAAGCATGACGAAATCCATCCGCTGGTGGCAAGCGACCTGTATTTTGTTCGCGATGAACTTTCCTCTCGGCGCAAGTGCCAATGTTATTGGCACAGACATGCAGAACTTTAACGCGACAACCTCCGGCTTGGATTTTGTAACCGTTCACTCGTCGGAGACGTTACGGCCCGGAATCATCAATCTTGGTTTATTTTTCAATTACGCCGTTAACACTCTCCCCTATTTTGATTCTTTGAATACCCAATCGCGCACGAATTTTAACGACACGGTCCTTGGTGCTGATCTCAATGCCGGTATCGGTCTTATGCGTAATTGGGATGTGGGTGTCAGCTTTCCGCAAATTCTCACGCAGTCCGTACGCGACCAAAACGGACCGCGCGGCGAATTCGTACAAACCGGCTCGGCCGAAGTGCGCCTGAACACGAAGTATCGTCTTTTGGGTGATGATTCCGGCGGTGTCGCGGCGATTGCCTCTATTGGCCTCAATCGCATCGAAAACAATCCATGGGTAGGCACCGGCGGCGGACCAACCATTAACCTCGAAATGGCGGCAGACACCACGATTGATCGCATTGCTCTCGGCGCCAACGTTGGCTACCGTATTCGCAATCCCGGCACTCCGATCGCTTTCTCGCAGGTTCAGCCGCTTAAAGATCAGATTATCGCCAGCGGCGCGGTTTCATATCATGTGCCGGCGTGGAATACGAAGTTCATTGGCGAAGTCTTTGGTAGCTTTCCTTCGCAACAAACCACATCCAATAGTGATCGTACGCTTTCTTCAATGGAGGCCTTGCTCGGCGCCAAACATGACTTAACACAGAACCTCGCGCTCCATGCCGGAGGCGGTGCGGGAATAATCAAGGGTGTGGCCTCGCCCGATTGGCGTGTTTATACCGGCTTAAATTACACCTTCGGCCCTCTCTGGGGTGCCAATGAACTTAACGATCAAGCGGGCGCTAGCGGCAGCCATTTGGTGAAAATTATTCCCCCAGAGCCTGCCCCTCAGGTTGAGCGCTTCCGAACGCAGCATATTCACTTTGCCTTCGATAGCGACGAAATGCTCGGAACCTATGCCGCGGTACTGGCTGAGCTCGTCGAACATTTGGGTAAGGGTTTCAAGCAACTGGTCATCGAAGGCCATACGGATTCGATTGGTTCGGTTGCGTATAACGATCGGCTTTCACTCCAGCGCGCCAATGCCATCAAGGCCTACTTGCTAAAAAAGTACAAAATCGAGCCCCAAAGGATCGCCACCATCGGTTATGGGCCTCGCCGGCCTGTGGGCGACAATGGCAATTATCAGGGGCGGCAACGTAATCGCCGCGTGGAATTTGAAATTAAGCGGTAGATAGAGTCGCTTTTTGCGACTTTTTCGGACCCCGGTCAGCTTTTTGGCGAAGAATAAGAAAAATCTATCTTAACGATCGGAATTTAAGTCTTTAAAATCCGCTGCCCGTGAGGTAGACAATTCCGTTCGCGAGAGGGGCTGGGGATTTGATTTCTCCTCTCATGACTCCCGATAAACCTGATTCGGTCTGAATAGCTTGCTAAGGCTGATTGGAATGCCTGAATGGCTTGATGGACCCACACTATTTCAGATTCCTAAAGATCTGGAGAGGATCGTTCTCGATGAGAAACTTTAAAGTTCGTAGTTTTTCGTTCAGCACAGTGTTCGCACTAACGTTAGTAGCGGCACTCAGTGCATGTACCAAGAGTACCCCCTCAGTTCCCTCAATGGTCACAAAAGTAGAGACCGCTGCTCAAGGCCCGAGCGCACCCGAGGCAGGCTTGACTCTAGCCGCACTTAAAGACCAGGCGGCCATTAAGTCCGGCCTCACTGAAATCGACACTCATGAGTTCATCACGCCTTCTGATAGTGTTCCTGTGGTATCCAAGGTCACACTGAACAAAGATGCGATCTTTAAAAAAGCTCTGCTCTACGGTACCGACTTACAATACTCATCAATCGGTGAAGTCAGCCTTTCGCTCATCCGCCAATCAGAAGCTGGCGGACAAACACTTGCTTACTTCCGCATTGCCGATCAACAGCTGCAACTTCTGGCCGATCAACGGCATTTATTTGAATCTGACATCAACCACCCTGAACGTTTGATTCAGCAATTTCCGATTTTGGCGCAAGATGAGCAAACAATCACTATTGAGATCAAGCACGCGTCTCCAGTTTTGAATACCGCGATCGCTGGCTCAAAGGCGGCGCCGGTTCGAACCAGTTGGGTTCGCTCGGTACAGTATGTGCCCGAAGGGCAATATCTGATGTTTGAAACAAGCATCGAGCTTGCCGACGGTACCATTGCCGAATTCATGGAGACCATCTTCCCAAGAGAGTCGGTGGTCCCGGCCGATACCAAACCTATTTATAACGACGTCGATATGGAACCGATGGCCGAGCGCTATCGGTTTCTCGATATGGGCGAGATCTTTGTGGATATCCAGGGCAAGGGACGAGTGAAGACCAAGGTGGCATCGCGCTTCCGCGCAACACCGGGCACTGCCATTGATTGGTATGTCACTCCGAATATTCCCGAAGAATATATGGTGGCGGTAAAGACCTCGCTTGAGGGCTGGAATCGCTACTCACAGAAAATGTGGGGCAAAGACATTGTCGCCTTCAAAGGACGCCTTCCTCAGGGCGTGAAGCTGGGCGATCCCCGCTACAATATCGTCAATTGGGATTCGGTCGCCGAGGCCGGTGCTGCCTATGAGTCACAGGCGACGGACCCGCTCACGGGCCTGACATCGCACTCACTGGTCTATCTTCCCAAGGCCTGGGTAAATATCGGCAAGAAGTACTGGGACCAGGGTGTGCTTTCGACCGATACCGCGCGTGCTAAAACAGCCCGCCTGCGGGAATCGATTCGAAACTCCTCTTTCCTGGGGCAAAAGCTCCCGGTTAGATGCCTAGAGAGCCTGGCCGATGCTGAAGGCCATGTATCATTGGCGGCGCGTTTGGATCCAGATACCTTCTCAAAGGAACTTCTCAAGGGCGTCCTCTTTCATGAGATCGGCCATGCGCTTGGTCTGGCACATAACTTCAAAGCTTCGTTGTCGTTTGACCCCGCTGACGCCAAGAGTGTGTTCTCGACATCGATCATGGACTACAACCAGTATCAGATCGAGCGCGCGGCGTTTGATAGCGTCGAGTCAGCGGCCGGTCCGCTTCTCGAGTATGACCGGCAAATCATGTCGGTGCTCTATAACGACGGTAAGGATGTGGCGAACACCGATCCCAAACTTGCCACTTGTGACGACACTGAAGCCGACTCAACTGATGACGGCGTCGATCCTCTTTGCATTCGTTATGACTCCGGTAAAGATCCAAGCCAGCAACTCCTTTTGACGCTTTCGCTGATTAAGGATGAGGCCGCCAAGGATCATGAACAACGAAGCCTGGCTGCGGCTCTTAAGGCGATTTCCAGCGAACTTGGTGACTCGTCGACCTTCAAGGCGAAGGATACCACCACAAAGCAACTCGCCAAGATCGCTAAAGCGCTCAAAGGTACCGCCACCTATTATTATGTCGGTAGCCACGTTGGCTTAAGCGACATTGCTCGTGCTGACATTCGTCTTTTGCGCAAATTCAAGAAGGATTCATTGCCTGAGGGATATCAAGAGCGCGAAATGCGTTTGCGCGCTATTTAGGGCATTCGCTATGCAGCCACCACTGAGACGCTCGAGCCTGTGATCAAAGAATCCCTCGGCAAAGTGAATGGCTTGATTCAGGCATGGCTTGTCACGACAAACTACATCACCAGTCTTGCTCCAGAGAAACAGGCGGAAGAGGTTAAGGCGCTCATGGCCGATCTAACCGCTTTGCCTGAAAGTATTGAACAAGCCATGTTGAGCAAGATGCGCAGTAAGGTCCTTGGCAACTTGAGCGCCTCGGAAAAAGCACCGTTCTTCTTTAAGGAAGCCGGCCCACAGACGATTGATTTTGAACTCGAGGCAGCTCAACTGCTGGCGCGCAACGTAACAAGCCCCAAACTTGCCAACGGCAACGCGCGTTCGGTGAACGAACGCTTGGCGGCAGCAAAAGCACTGCGAACTTTCTCGGTAACGACTGTTGGCGCACGTTTTGTTACTGATGCCGTCAACGCGATTGAAACTGAGTCCCGTTCGGCGCGAGACAGTGATGAACGTTCGGAAGCCTTGGCTGTGCTAAAGGTTTTAAAAGCGCCTTTGGTTGAAGCGGATAAATAGTTTTTAAAGTATTATGTAACATCGTAAGGAAGTTTTTTTTGATTTCGAGAACTTCTGAAGAGTTTGCTGAATTGGTCCGGGAAGGTTTAACTCTTCCCGGTTTTCATTTGTGTTTAAGTCCGCTTTGGGGAAGCAAGCAGGCGGCCTCGCGTCCCGCCATCCGTAATGCCTTGAAAATGGCCTTAGCTTCCTTCAGTGCTCCGGGGAAGACTTCTGATTGGGCTGATTCGCCTGAGTCCTTAAAAGTTCTCGATCTAAGCACTCCTCCACGAGTATCCTTTGCCTCGATCTCGATTTCCCATTGCCCTACTCTTGGTGGCTTTGCGTTTTCTCCAGGTCGAGTGGGGATTGGTTTTGATCTCGAAGAACTCTCGCGCTTGTCGATCTCGGCAATCGAGCGGGTATCAACTTCAGAGGAAATCGCGAGTGCTCCTGATCGTACTCTCTTATGGTCGGCCAAGGAGTCGGCCTATAAAGCCCTTGCGATCAGCGGGAGCGCCCTCTCCGGGATTATCACTCATAGCTGGCGTGATCTCGGAAATGGCAAAGGCTATTTGTTTTCTGCCGAGGTCAAAGTATCGTCTCTCGAACCAGTGAAAAAAATTCGTGGCCTGGTGGCGTGTCGAGAGAACTACACTCTAGCGATTTCTACTCATAGCGACTGAGATCGAGGACTCCAGTTTCAATACCCTGATACCGATCCACTAGAATCTGAAACTCATCATAAATCTGCCAAAAATCACCGTGAGTCCGCGGCACCCCAAACTTCACTATCAGCCGATACCAATCACTCTGTGATCGGATCGCGACGACCTGCGCCCTAAAGTCGTCGATCTCCGTTTCATTCACGCGAAAGAAAAGATTCGGATAAGAACCGGTGAGTCCCTCGAAAATCAAAAGTGAGTCTTCCCATTCCGCGCGCCGACTCGCCTCCTGAAAAATCCACGCCAGACTTCTCAGCTCTTTATTTCTGACGATCGAGTACAAACGTCGCGGAACGCCCTCAGTATCGATCACTTCAAGGAGCGAAAAATCAGGAAAAAACTTTGGGAACTCAGCACTCTCGGCGCGCACACCAGCAATCGCTCGAAATACTTCCTGTTCAGAATTTCTCTGGAGAGTTTTCTGGAACTTTTCCTGAGGTGCATACACCGGGATTTGCGTATGTCGCCAATTGATCAGATCCGTCGCACCACGAACCTCTTCACGCAAGTGTTCAAACAAAACTCGATTTACAAACTCAAGCTTGGCATTGTGCGGATCCTTGAACTGAATCGCGCTTTCATGATCAAGGCCGATCATCGGATACCGAAAGCTCATCTCCAAAGTCGTAAAGGGCCCTTGGTACCACTCGGCGCGAACTCTTTTACGTTCATTGCGGGGAAGAAACTGCAGAAAAAGCTCTTCAGCTTCCATGCGAATCAGTGTCATATAGGTACGGGTCATCAACTGATGACCGACATTGGCGAAAACATCGAAATTAACCACCAGATTATAGACCAGGCGTTCAAAAATAGAATAATCGACCGCCAAAACAGTTTTCGATAGATCACCCCGCGCTCCCTGGAGCACGAACGCGCTTTCGTTATGACGAAGCACTGTTAAAAGCGCATTTGGGTTCGAGCCGTCACCATCCCAGATGTCGTTCAGCGAATACCCGCTGGGTCGGAGCGCCACCCCAGCCGCCGCTCGCAACTCTCGGAACTGATTGCGAACCTCGACCGATTGGTGATATCGAAACGGTAAATCAAGAGGATTTATATCGCGTCCCCAGCCGCCGGGTAACTCCAATAAAGTTTGAGTTTGCCGCGAAAAGCTCTCATTCATCACAAGCGGATCAGCATCGGGAGCGAGAAAGAAAACATAAAACTGCTCTTGCACTGAATTCACGGCGACACTGCCGTTACAAACCGGACCCTTGATAAAAGTGCTGATATGGTACCTGGCATCGCCGAGCAGAAACTCATACCGCGAGCGGACCGGAATATCCTGAAAGGCCAAAAACGGATTACTGGCGACATGCGAGTCATAGTTTGGCGGCGTCGTGACCTGCCAATCACCGCCAAGGAAGAGCTCCTGCCAACGTTCTAATCGAGCCGCATTCAGTGCGAATGCCATATGATTTTTTTCAACGATCTTTTCTTTAAGCGGCGACAAACAATAGAATGGTCGTTCAGTCCCCGGATCATCATTAGGCCGTGGCGTATTAATTTCGCTTCCACTACCCCCAAAACTAGCGCAGGGAACGCGACTCCGTACGAGGCGAAAGAACTGTCCCGGAGAATCAGCAAAGTAAATGTGCGCTAAGAACAGGTGTTCAAAAACATAACGAGCGACCAGTCTCTCTCGGGCCGAGATGCCATTGAGGAATTCCTGCCATTGATGAATCTGGCCGGAGAGCCGTGGAGAAAATGAGGCCAAGGTATCCTGAAGAGGCACTTCGCTACCGTCTGTCTTTGCACCCGAGTCAAGCCACGTGCTTAAGATCTGCAATTCTTCCGCACTCAGCTGCGGAAGCCCATAAGGCATCCCGCCTTCAGGATGAAGAGTCGCATATGCGTTCATTTCCGCGGCGTTTGACGGACATTTTCGTGCTTCACGATCAGGTCGTTCGGTGGCGAGATTGCCGGGATTCTTCTGTTTCAGCTCGAGCATCGCGCGCAGGATACCGTTTGTGGTCACGTCAAAAAATCCCAGTCCCTGCCACTGCTCTCTACCCTTGGCATCAATTCCCAAACGCGTTGGTTGCACGCTCTGCAGCCGAGTGCCGTTCAAGACATCCATCTTTAAAGCGCCACGCGTTGCGCCATCTGGAGATTGAAAATTCAATTGGCAAGGCGAACTATAGCAACCATGACAAGCTAAACAGCGTTTACTTAAAACGGGCTCTACCTGAGACGTGTAAAACGAAGGCAACGCCGAAGAAAGATCGACGGCTTTCTGGGTCGGCCATAGCCACCACGCTGCGAGCACCAAGGCAGCTACTGCAGGCAAGCCGAGACGAATTCGATATTTTAAACGCATTTGCCAAGTAGCATATCATTTCAAGCGATACTGGCAGGTGGCCGGTGTAACCAGAATCGAAATCAATTACCGCGTTTTCAGACTGAGAGTGAGCTTAAACACCGCAACCGGTTCATCACCGTATTTGCTGGGAACAGTGGCGCGAACGTTGACCTGAAGGTTCTCGCGCTCATTAGTCGCCGCGGCTTTCGCGACCAATTCTCGAATGGCCTGAACTTCATCACAAATGAAGTGTGTATCACCGTCCGGGCGCTTTAAAAACTCGGCCTGGAAGTCCTTAAACACCAGGTTGATTTTCTTACCGGACTCATCGATTAACTTAAATGCCGCCAGTCCACAGGCACAATCCGCACCGGCCGCCTGCACGGCAAAGTACATTGAACCAAGGTGGTTCTTGTTTCGGCGCGCGAGCGGAATCTTGATCTCGCAACGCTCATCGGTCATCGTCACCACGCGCGGACTGATAAAGGCAAGGACTGGAATCTTTAAAAACGCCAAGGCCTGAAGCTGCAAAGTCCAACGAATCTCTTGCGGTATGTAGGCCATGACTTTTTCAAAATTTCCGGCAACGTACTTTTCAATCAATGGATGTGGCATCATTGTCGCTTCCTTGTTCAGGGTAAACGGGCGTCAGCAGATGTGATAATCCTTCAAAGCGACTGAAGATGAAAAGACATTTTTCCAAAAAAGAAACCGCGAAGCCTTTCGACCTCGCGGTTAAGTTGCTTATGCTTTTGGCAGAACCATCATTCTCTAGTTAGCGAACTGCGTTAAAGGACAAGCCGTTGTTTTGATTGACCGAGAAATACGCTCTTCCATCGCCTCCCAAAACAATCGATCCTTGGCCGTAAACGACTCCCGGAATCGAAGGATTCGAGATTTCGTAGGAGACGTAGGCCTCGTTTCCGTAATCTTGGCAGTTGATGCCACCACTGAAGGCGAAGTTTCCATTGAGCACTACTGTTGCTTGATAGCCGTCAATGGAGATGAACGCCGGCACACCATTAGAGAACGAACCCACGTAGACTCCCGAGCACAAATACGATTGCGGAACTGGCATCGGGCGCGGATGCGGGTACGGTTGCGGATGCGGGTGCGGGCGCGGGCCGGGATGCGGCCGCGGATGAGGACCAGGACGTGGGCCCGGATGAGGTCGCGGGTGCGGCCGCGGAATCGGACCAGGATGCGGTTGCGGATGAGGCCCTGGGTGTGGCCCAGGGTGTGGCCCAGGATGAGGCCCTGGGTGAGGCCCTGGGTGTGGCCCAGGATGAGGCCCAGGTTGTGGGCCTGGCTGCGGTCGTGGCCCGGGGCGAGGGCCCGGTTGTGGGCGCGGACCGGGACCAGGGCGTGGCGGTCGCATGCCATCCGGTTGCGGCACAAGTCCGCCACCAGGGCCTGGCACTGCTCCACCTTCTCGACCGATAGAACCGATGACACCACCTTCATTCGCTTCTTGCGCGTAAACACCGGCTGGTGACACCAAACCCATAGCCGTGGCAAGCACCATACTTATCGACTTCAACATTACCTTCATGGAATCTCCTTATTGAAAAGTCGGCTAAAACTAAGAGCCAAAAAATCCGTCTCTCATCCATCACCGCTTTGTCCCCTCTTCAACACCCGTGCCAGGGAGATCTCTTGTGCGGATTTGGCAAAACTGGTTTTGAATTGATTTGGCGGAGAAAATAGCACCACAGAAAAGTGAAGCACCATGTAAGGTGGTGCCGCTACGAACCACTCGGGAGAAGTCACGCATGTAACTTCAACAACTCCAATGCCGACTTTAGTATAAGGATTCTTTATTCCAACAAGTAGCGCCGCTCACGCAGCTACTCCGAACGCAGAGCTTCGATCACTTGCAAGCGTTCCGCTTTCAGTGCTGGAAAAATACCGCTAAGGACACCGACCACAAAGATCGAAGTCACTGCCATGAATAGCGCTAGCCAATTAATCGTCCACTCAAACGGCAGCTTGTTCACAAACTTTGTCGCCGCCCACATTGCCGCATGAAAGGTTGAGAACCCAAGAGCAAGGCCGATCAAACCGGCAAGTCCGCAAATGACCACTGCTTCCAAAAGAAACTGCACGCGGATTTCGCGATTGGTCGCGCCCAATGCTTTGCGCAGGCCTATTTCACGAAAGCGCTCGGAGACCGAGACCAACATCATATTGGTAATGCCAACACCGCCAACAGCCAAGGTCACAAAAGCCACCGCCGATAATAGTACCGTGAAGAGCGCTAAGAACCTACGCATCTGCGCAATCAGCACAGAGTCCGAATCAACGCGAAAATGCCCCGACTTACCGTAACGTTGTTCGAAAAAGGACCGAATGCCTCGAGATAGCTTTTCGACGTCGGCACCCGCTTCCGCCTGCATCATCACGCGAGTGATCTGCGAAGACCAATAGTCACCTGCCAAGGCCTGAAAATAGGGATAGGGAAAATAGACCTGCAAATTCGGCTTCAAATACTCTTTATTGCTGACCATCGACCCCAAAACGCCAATGACTCGACAGCCGAAAGAATTCTCGCCCTCACTTACCCGCACCACTTGGCCTAGTGGCTGCGTGTTCGTAAAAAGTCTCTGCGCAATTTCAAATCCAATCACACAAACCCCGGCTTTGAGCTCGACTTCGTCACGGGTGAAGTTTCGTCCAATAAAGAGTTTTCGCTTGGCCATAGGTAGCGCATCTTCATTCGTGCCATAAAGGCGAATATCTTGCTCAATTGCCTTTCCGCCGTAACTGACCGTGGAGTTCCAACCTGACAGCACCGGAGACAAGCGCCGCAGTTCTGGAAAAATCTCCGGCAACGTTCGAAGGTCGCGATCCCAATCAAAAAACTTAAACACTACTGGCACGATATCCGTCGCCTTCAGCTCCCAACTCGGATAACCGTAAAACAACATCGTGTTAACGCCCATTTCCTCATATCCCGCGAGAATTTTCTCCTTAGTGAACTGCCCAAGAGATACCATGGCAAGTACCGAGGCAATGCCTACCGAGACACCCGTCATCGTGAGTGCGGTACGGGTTTTATTGCGCCCGAGATTCTTTAGAGCGAACGGCAAACTCTCACCCACCGCCCGCATCACCATCGCCCATTTTGATTTGCCTGGATGTTCAGATTTAGTTGTTATGGTTTCAGGAGATTTTACCGGTTTTACGGGAGAAGAGCGAGTCGATGGCTCATCGCCAGAATCGATGATCCTACCGTCCTTGATCCGAATAATTCGATCGCAGCGGCGAGCGACGTCGTTGTCGTGAGTGATAATGATAATGGTTTTCTTAAGATTCCGATTGAGATCCAATAGGAGATTCAGTGTCTGCTCAGCCGATACCGAATCAAGGTTACCGGTCGGTTCATCGGCCAGGATAATCTCCGGATCACGCATTAATGCCCGGCAAATTGCGACTCGCTGTTGCTGACCGCCGGAAAGTTGATTGGGATGATGTTCGAGTCGGTCACTAAGTCCCATGATCGTTGCGTACTTGCGCGCCGTCTGTACAAATTCATTGGCCCCGGAAGCGCGCTCCGAGGCGTAGAGAGTTGG
>SXRI01000433.1 GCA_005793615.1 Bdellovibrionales bacterium | reverse complement strand
CGATGTTAACCATTGGACCTCATTTTTTACCAAAAAACCGGTCGATGACGGGTTCATGGACCGCTATGAACCGGCCGGATTCGAGATTGACCCGAACGATGAAGCCAGCATGATTGCCTTCCAAAGACGCTTAGAGCAGGGCGAAGGACCGTATTTTTTACGAGGGGCCGAGACGGTGCTTAAGGCTCTGAATG
Source organism: Bdellovibrionales bacterium (assembly GCA_005793615.1). Lineage (GTDB taxonomy): Bacteria > Bdellovibrionota > Bdellovibrionia > Bdellovibrionales > JAMPXM01 > SXRI01. The sequence continues at coordinate 5,168 of SXRI01000433.1, read as the reverse complement.
ATCGACTCACGGTCTATCGTAAAAAATAGGTCGAGATGACACGAGGCGTGCGTAAGAGCTTCTAGGCGTTGATTTCCTAGGCAGAACGCGGCAAATCGACTATACTGACTCAATGAGTGAACAATCCCCTAATGAATCGTCGTCTGCGGCTACTGCGGCCAGTTTAACCGAACTACCGGCAGTTGCGCGTAATATCCATTTGATGTGCAAGAAGTGTGGCGTTGAGCGTTACCACGTGGTGGTCGCCCATACTACTGCCACCTCGGCGAAAGTTGAGTGCGAAGTTTGTAAAGCTAAGTCGACTTTTAAGCTGGCCAAGAAATCAGCTACTGGTTCGGCGGCCCCGAAAAAGCGTGCGACTAAACGCAACGAGCCCGACTTTGCCGCGATCTGGAATGATCTGAAGACCCAAATCGGTGTTGAACAGGTCAAGCCGTATAATATGAAGATGAAGTTCGCGCTCGCCAATGCCATTGAGCACCCGAAGTTTGGTGTGGGTTTCGTGACCTCTGCCACCAATGAAAAAATCGAAGTGGTTTTTCAAGAGGGTGGTCGCGCATTGGTTCACAATCGTCCGTAATGCATCGCCAATAATGTCTCAACAGACTTTCGATTGGACCACGGGCCTCAATCCTGAGCAGCGCGAAGCTGTTCTGCATACCAAAGGTCCGCTCTTGATTTTAGCGGGAGCGGGCTCTGGTAAGACCACGGTGCTGGTGTCGCGTACCGGGCACATCCTGCAATCTGAAAAAATCAAGCCTTCGGAAATTTGTGTTCTCACCTTTACGACCAAGGCCGCCCGTGAGCTCAAGCATCGCGTGGCTCATAAAGTAGGCCCGCGAGGCAAAGAACTTTGGACCGGAACCTTTCACTCTTTTGGCCTGAAGATCCTACGTAAGTACCATAAAGAGGCTGGTCTGCCATCTGGCTTCGGGGTGATCGACCAAGGTGATAGTGTTGAGATCCTCAAAGAGCTTCTCTCAAATATTCGCAATAGCGGCAAAGACGCCTTTAAATCCGACAAGCTCTTTTCGATCATGAACGAGTGGCGCGCTAATGGCCGGAAAACCGCCCGCAATCCCGAAGATGAGTATGAAGTGATGGTGCAAGTGTTACTACCGAAGTATCTCAAAAAACTTGAGATGCTCGGAGTGGCGGATTTTGAGGGTTTGCTTTTGAAGCCCTTGGAACTCTTTAAGAACCACGCCAAGATTCTGATGGAAGTCCGCACGCAGTTCAAACACGTCATGGTCGATGAGTTTCAGGATACCAACGTCACGCAGTTTAAACTGGTGCAAGCCCTGGTCGATGAACACCGTAATATCGCGGTTGTCGGTGATGATGATCAATCGATTTACGGTTGGCGAGGGGCGTGCGTTTCCAATATTCTTGATTTTCCCTCGCACTACGAAGGCTGTCGGGTTATTCGCCTGGAGCGTAACTATCGCTCGACTCCGGCGATCATTTCGATCGCCAATGAAGTGATCTCAAAAAATACGGCCCGACACGGAAAAATTTTACGGGCCAATCCCGATGCCGAACCTGGTGAAAAGCCTGAGGTCTTTGTTTTCGATAATGACGATGTCGAATCCGAAGAGGTCGCAAGCCAAGTGCGCTTCTTCATGGACAAGGGCTATAAGGCGAGCGATATCGCGGTTCTTTACCGCTCCAATGGCCAAGGCGGGATGATCGAGGCGCAGCTGAGGAAGAACCAAATTCCTTATTCGATCACCGGAGGTACCGGGTTCTTTGACCGCAAGGAAACTAAAGACGCGCTTGCCTATTTGCGCTGTTCGATGAGTCCGAATGAGATCGCCTTTCGTCGTATCGTTAACGCCCCCACGCGCGGCATTGGTGAAACCACCGTCGAGCGTATCGAGGAGTTCGCGCAACGGCATGGCGTGAAATTTCATGTGGCTTCACGAAAATGGCGTGAAGCCGGTGTGCAGAATGCCATCGGCGAGAACATCGAAGGACTCTATCGGCTTCTGGATAACTTTCCCGACGCACTTTTACATGGCAATCCCGAGCGTTCAGTTGGCGAAGGCCTGGTGACGCAAATGCACGACATGGGCTACCGCGATTATATTCGCCAGACCTGTAAAGATGAGCAGACAGTGCAAAAGCGCTGGACGGTTTTAGAGATCTTTGCTCGGGTGCTTGATTCGTTTGTCGAGCGCGGCGGGCGCACCATGAATACCTTGATGGAATTTGTGGATGCCATGGAGTTACGCGACGCCGGCGATGATTCCGACGAAAAAGATCAGACGCCCAAGGTGCAACTCCTGACGTTGCATGCCTGTAAGGGACTCGAATTTCCAGTGGTGATCTTCGTCGGTTGTGAAGAAGAGTTGATTCCGCATCGTACCCTTGGTTCGGATGTGGCAGAAGAACGCCGTCTTTTCTATGTAGGTGTGACTCGTGCCAAAGAGCGTTTGGTACTGACGCGAGCGAGAACGCGAAAGCGGTTCGGCAAGTTCCAACCGGCGGCACCTTCAAGGTTCCTCTTGGAGATTCCTGAGCAGATGCTTGCGGACTTTGAGACCGGCTTTCGACCGGTGGGCGAGGATCAGCGTAAAAATCTAATGGCGGATCTCTTTAAGAAACTCGATACCACGGCCTCTCGCCAAAAACTCACTTAGCCCAAAACTCACTTAGATGGACATAACGGCAGCCGGAAATCAGCGAATGTTTGCGTAAGCCCGGTGCGCTGCGAATGCAGGCTTAAGGTGGCCTTGGCCCACAAGTTTTTCTGAGTTTCGCGCAAATCCAAGGTGAGAGTTTCATCTTCAAGACTGGAAATTGCGGGTGTGAGAACGATGCGATGGTACTCGTCCTGCTCGTTCATGTATCCCCAAAATGGTGTGGTGTATTTGAGGGTCGCTGATGCGGTCTTCAACTGTTCTGTGTTGGCCCAGGTCTTTGGATTTTTGATACAAACCACGCTCGGCGCGATCAGGCGTTTACCCGAAGCCTTGCTTTCGGCGCGCTCCACTTTGAACCCCAGTTCTTTAGGGGCGTCTTTTTTGAGCCAAGCATCCGCTAGCGGTTTGAGTCCATTGTCATCACTTCTCGTCAATAACTCGATGAGAAGTTGTTGTGGCGAGAGGCGTTTCTTACAGTCGTTGTTCGCCGAGGCGGCAAGTGCACCGGCAGATTCGGGAAGCTCGGTGCAGGCGATGTTGGTAACTATACCCACTTGTTTAAATGAGGAAGGTTTACCGCCGGCCCCAGGTGGCGGCTCAACGATTCCCTGTTCGATCACCCGTACCTGGCCAGTAGAATCAATACCTGGCGAGCCTGAGTTCCCGTGCACGAACGGCCCCGGCGAGCGGTTAGGAAACTGGCAATCCACGACCGAGGCAACATCGGCAAAGGGTTGAATAAACGACGGCGCCGCCACCGACCTCTGGATCGCGGTGCAGCGACGGGTGCGAATCAGGCCGCGAATTTCCGAATACGACTGCGGTTCCACGCTATAGAAAACCAATTTTGTTTTCTCTTCAAGACCGCCGCGATTGAGTTTAAAAAACTTTCGTTTGAGCGGACGGTTCAATTTCAAGAGTGCATAGTCAGGAGTTCGTTCCATCAAGGGGCCTTTACTGCTCGCGAGCTTGGAGGCACGCACCACGTGCTCACAGATCGCGGCTTCAGCGGGCTCATCGTCGGTTTTCGGAAAGAACACCTGGATGTTGGCCCGGCAATTCGCGCCGTCGGCTTTCAGGCTCTTTGGCAGGCAATGACTATTGGTCATCAAGAGCTGATCATCGACCAAAAAAGCCGTGCACTGACCCATCCAGTCCTTGTGTTTGATCAGCATCATTCCCACCGCACTCGGGCAGGTTGCTGAGCCGGGATTCTCGCAAATGACCGAGGCCTTGGTTACCGCTTCAGTGTGTTGCGCTTTCGGAATACTGAATCCGGGTCTAGGAGTCGGCTTCGGCAGCGGGGTCGGTGCCGGTGGCTGCATTGGTGTTGGTGTCGGCGTCGGGTTTGGCTCCGGCTGGGGTGCTGGCTGTGTTTCAGGTTTCGGTTTAGGCGGCTCCTCACTAGGTGGTTGCTGGTGAGGCGGCTGTGCCGGTGGAATTGTCGTCGGCGGTGGTGTATTCGTCGGCGCCGGGGCAGGCGCCGGAGCTGGCGCTGGTGCCGGAGCTGGCGCTGGTGCCGGAGCTGGCGCTGGTGCCGATGTCGGGGGCTGCTCCGGTTCAGGACTTGGCTTTGCTGGCTCTGGTTCCCGGGATTCGGGTGGCGGAGTGGGTGCCGTCGGTGGCGTCGTCGGTGGCGTTACTGGGCCCTGAGGTTTTTCTTCTCGTGGCTCTGCGGCTGGCTCTTCTTCTGGTTTTTCTTCTGGTGGGGTTTCAAGATCTGAAGTCGTTACGGGCGGAGGAGCGTACTGCGGAGCTGGTTTGGAAGATTGAGGGTCAGAGTGGTCTTCGGGAAACAAAACGCTCGGATCAAGGTCAGCGATTGTGGGCGGCTCATCTTTCTTGGATTTTTCGGCCACAGCGATCGCTTTTGAATGGCTATTGTTGGCAGAAAACGGAGCGCAGGCGCAAAATCCTGTCAGCGCTATGCCCGAGAGCCAAATCTTGTGCCAGCGAACCATGTAAAGCATGAACTGCATCCTCGATACTAGGGTGTGACCAAAAAAGTCACCTCGAGCGAAAAACGCCCGATCAAGGACTGCGGCATCACGAGTTCCAAGGCACCAAAATGATTATCGCAGCCCCGGGCAGGTTTGAGTTGGTGCAAACGCCCAAATCAATCCCGCGTGGCTATTCCGAGCGATCTTTCAGCAATTGCCAGGCCACGCAATTGCCAGGCCACGCGGCTCAATGGCAGTAAGCTCGGCCTGGTTCCCTGATCCAGTTCACTTGTCCCTCGAGCGCAAAGCCCAGCTGATGAACGAGATCGTGATGAAACGAGCATAAAGTGACGAGGTTCAGTGGTTCATTGCTGCCACCGCGGCTCACCGGGATTCTGTGATGCGCGTGAAGCCAGCGATCATTGGTGCAGCGATTGCCGGCAAGATCCACGAAGGTGCACTGGGCCTGGTCGCGACGGTTGACGACGTGGCGAGTGTGCGCGGTTATGGGCGTTCGCGCTTTGCTTGTTGTTCGTTTTGCGTTGGATTTTGCTTTGAGCTTTGTGCAAACAGAGTTCTCTGT
>SXRI01000432.1 GCA_005793615.1 Bdellovibrionales bacterium | reverse complement strand
TCGTTAACTACGAAAACATTCAGACGACTTCGCGGAAAAAAATCCCCTTCGGCATCGCCGCTATCGGCAAATCGTTTCGTAATGAAATCACTCCCGGTAACTTTATCTTCCGTACGCGTGAGTTCGAACAGATGGAGATGCAATATTTCGTAAAACCCGGCTCCGACCTCGATTGGTGGGAGCGTTGGCGTGAAACCCGTTGGAACTTTCTCAAAGGTCTCGGTATTCGCGAGAGCAATTTACGCTTTCACGAGCATCTCAAAGAGGAGCTTGCGCACTACGCGCTCAAGGCCGGCGATATTCAATATCAGTTTCCGTTCGGCTGGCAGGAGCTTGAGGGTATTCATAACCGTTCCGACTTCGATCTCACGCAGCACGCAAAATTTAGCGGCAAGAAACTTGAGTATTTCGACGAGCAGGCGAAAGAAAAATACGTCCCCTACGTCATCGAGACCGCGATCGGGTGCGACCGCCTGGTGCTCACGGTGATGTGCGATGCTTATCGCGAGGAAAAATCGACTGACGAGGACGGTAAAGAGGATGTTCGTGTGGTCATGGGCTTCCATCCGGACTTGGCACCGGTGAAAGTGGCGATTTTGCCGCTGTCGAAAAAAGCCGAGTTGCAGGGGCCGGCCATGGCTCTGCGTAACGAGCTAGCGCAGGATTTCGACGTCTCCTACGACGATTCGCAATCGATCGGTAAACGTTATCGCCGTCAGGACGAGATCGGAACCCCGTACTGCGTGACTTTCGATTTCGACTCGCTCAACGACAAAAAAGTGACGATTCGTCATCGCGATACCATGAAACAGGACCGCATCGATGTCGCCCAGGTATCGCAGTACGTCTTTGCGGGCTTTAAGAATTTCAACAAGTAAAACTTCAGGCAGTTATAAGGAGCTTTAGAGTGGCTAGTTCATCAGGACAATCAGTGTTTTTCTTTGCGGCCGGCGAAACTGAAGGTAATGCCGGAATGAAAGAGCTCTTGGGCGGCAAAGGCGCCAACCTCGCCGAAATGACAGCGCTTGGTATTCCGGTGCCACCGGGATTCACGATTTCGACAGCGGTATGCTCGCGTTTCTATCAATCAAGTCAGAAAATTCCTGCCGACGTGATCACTGATGTCGAGAAATCCTTGCTGCGGGTCGAAACAAAGATCGGCAAGAAGTTCGGTGACCGTGAGAATCCGCTCTTGGTGAGCGTGCGTTCGGGAGCGCGTGCTTCAATGCCGGGGATGATGGATACCATTTTGAATCTTGGTCTCAACGATGAAACTGTTGAGGGTTTGGCGAAAAAATCGGGCAATCCTCGTTTTGCTTGGGACTCCTATCGCCGTTTCGTGCAGATGTATTCGGACGTCGTCATGGGCATGAACTCGTCGTTCCTCGATGTCACTCTCGAAGACCTCAAAGACGAAAAGAAATACAAGCTCGACACCGAAATGAAGACTGAAGATCTGCAGCATTTGGTGAAGAAGTTTAAGGCGCAGATTTTTGAAGCCACGGGGCAGAAGTTCCCATCGGATGCCAAAGACCAACTGTGGGGCGCGATCGGTGCTGTCTTCCGCAGCTGGAATACGCCCCGTGCGATTGCCTACCGCGGGCTTCACGGAATTCCGGAAAGCTGGGGAACGGCCGTTAATGTCCAGTCGATGGTTTTCGGGAATATGGGCGATGATTCGGCGACCGGTGTTGCCTTTTCGCGCAATCCTTCGACTGGCGAGAACAAGTTTTATGGCGAATGGCTGGTGAATGCGCAAGGTGAAGACGTGGTTGCGGGGATTCGCACCCCGAATAACCTGACTCGTGACGAAGCGGCTTTCCATAATGCCGTAGGTACATCTCTCGAAGAGAAGATGCCCAAAATCTACACGGAGCTCGTTGATATCTATAAGAAACTCGAAGGTCACTACAAAGACATGCAGGACATGGAATTTACGATCGAGCAGGATCGTCTTTGGATGCTGCAAACGCGCAACGGTAAGCGTACGGCACCGGCGGCGCTGAAGATCGCCAGCGATATGATCGATGAGGGTTTGATCACCGAAAAACAAGCTCTGATTCGCCTTGACGCCCATTCGCTCGATCAACTTCTGCATCCGATGCTGGATCCTAAAGCGAAAAAAACGCAGCTGGCGAAAGGCTTGCCGGCGTCACCTGGTGGTGCTTGTGGGCAAATCGTTTTCACCAGTGAAGAGGCCTGTGACTGGAGAGAAAAAGGCAAGAAAGTCATTCTTGTGCGTATCGAAACTTCGCCCGAAGACATTCTCGGGATGGTAGCGGCGCAGGGAATTCTCACCACTCGAGGTGGTATGACTTCGCACGCGGCGGTGGTCGCACGTGGCATGGGTAAGTGCTGTGTGGCCGGCGTCGGTGACGTTACGGTTGATTATTTGAAAGAGGAAATGCGCGTTGCCGGGTACGTACTGAAAAAAGGCGACATCATCACTCTCGATGGTTCGACCGGTGCCGTTTATCTTGGTGAAGTGAAAACTGTCGAGCCAAAACTCGATGCGGTTTTTGAGCGCGTGATGAAACTTGCTGACAAGTATCGCACCATGGGCGTGCGCGCCAACGCCGATACGCCTAAAGATGCCATTACCGCCCGCGATTTTGGCGCCGAGGGTATTGGTCTTTGTCGCACGGAACATATGTTCTTTGGTGCTGATCGCATCGATGTGATGCGCGAAATGATCATCGCTGAGGGTAAGGCTGAGCGAGAAGAAGCTTTAGAGCGCCTACTGCCGATGCAGCGTCATGATTTCCTCGAGCTCTTTAAGACGATGAAGGGCTTTCCGGTGACCATCCGCCTTCTCGATCCGCCACTGCATGAGTTTGTTCCCCATACCGATGATGAAACTCGTGATTTGGCCGAACGCATCAAGGTCGATTTCGAGAGGCTACGCCTGAAAGTAAAAGCGCTACACGAGTTCAACCCGATGCTCGGTCACCGCGGCTGTCGTTTGGCAATTACCTTCCCGGAAATTTACATCATGCAAACGCGGGCTATTGCTGAAGCCGCAGGTCAATTGGTGAAAGAGGGCATGAAACTCGTGCCTGAGATCATGATTCCGCTCGTCGGTATGGACTCGGAGCTATTGAAGCTACGTGAGTTGGTGGTCAAAGAAGTTGAAGCCGTACAAAAAGAGATGGCCGTGAAATTTGATTACAAAGTCGGCACTATGATTGAACTTCCACGCGCCGCAGTCACAGCTGATGAAATCGCCGTACATGCTGATTTTTTCAGCTTTGGAACCAACGATTTGACGCAAACCACGTTGGGTCTGTCACGCGACGATGCTGCACGGTTTCTAGGTAGCTACGTGAGCGAAGGAATCTTCAAAGCTGATCCGTTTGTCACGATTGATCAAATCGGTGTTGGCAAACTTGTGAAAATGGCTGTTGACCTCGGGCGTCGGACCAAACAAGACTTGAAAGTCGGAGTTTGTGGTGAGCACGGCGGCGATCCCGATTCGATCCAGTTTTTCCAAAAAACGGGGCTCGATTACGTCAGCTGCTCGCCCTACAGAGTTCCGATCGCGCGTCTGGCTGCGGCTCAGGCGGCAATTTCTGGTAGTGGCCTGGCTAGTGGAGGAGAGACCCGTTGAGAATTAAGAAGCTCGATATCGTCGGCTTTAAATCATTCAAAGACCGCACCGTGATTCAATTCGATTCCGGCATCACCGGTATCGTTGGACCCAACGGTTGCGGAAAATCAAATATCGTGGACGCGTTGACTTGGGTCATGGGCGAGATGTCGGCTAAACATCTCCGTGGCGCGAGCATGGAAGACGTCATTTTCGCCGGCGCTGAAGGTTATGCGCCGATGGGGATGTGCGAAGTTTCGCTTACCCTTGAAAATGACGGCGGCCCGTTTCCGGTTCAGTATTTAAAGTTCTCGGAAATCATGGTGACACGCCGGCTGCATCGCTCCGGCGAATCCGAGTATTTCGTTAATAAAGAACCGGCGCGATTGCGCGATATCCAAGAAATCTTCATGGACACCGGCGCCGGTGCCAAAGGGTTCTCGATCATTCAGCAGAACGCCATCGGTCAAATGATCACGGCAAAGCCCGAAGATCGTCGGAACTTGATCGAAGAGGCCGCAGGTATTACCAAGTTTAAGGCTCGTAAGCGCGAATCACAGCGTAAACTCATTTCGACTGAGCAAAATCTGGTTCGCTTGCACGATATTGTTAACGAGCTCAAGCGTCAGATCGATAGTCTTCAGCGGCAAGCGCAGCGCGCTGAGCGCTATCGTAATCTTAAGAAAGAAATTGAAGATCTCGACTTATGGCTCTCGTCAAAGCAGTTCTTAGAGCTGCGCGCGACCGCCGAAGTCGCAGGCCGCGAATTGGCAGAAACCGAAGCGAGTGAAATCGAGTCGCAGGCCACCGTCGGTGGACAAGAAGCCGAAATCGAAACACTGCGCGTGAACCTTGCGGAAAAAGAGAATCTCGTCACTGAAAAGCAAACCATGCATTTCACGCTTCGCGATTTGGTGCAAAAGGCGGAGAGCGAGATTCAGGAGCTACGCTTTGAGATCGAGCAGGCTCGTCGCAATAAAGAGATGACCGGTTCGATGGTGCAAGAAAACCAAGCGCGGCGCGAGATCCTTGAAAAGGATCTTACCACTGTGCGCGATTCGCTTTTGCGTATTCGCGATGAAGCCGAGTCCTTACGGGTTGAGTTCGAGGCTAAAAAAGAACGTTTCGATGAATCGTCGTCGCGCATTCAAGAGGTCGATCAGGATTTGACCGCTGCGCGCCGTGAGATTTTAACGGTTTCGCAAGGCGAGTCGTCGATCCGTGCAAGAGTCATGGCCGGTCGCGAAGCGATTAACGGTCTTGAGGATCGCGAGACCGAGGCGCGCTCGATTCTTGAAGAACTATTGGAAAAGCGAATCGACTTTGAATCCCGCCGTACTCGTGTCTGGAACGATCTTGAGCGCGAACGCCAAGAACAGCTTGATCTTGCTCGTGACGTTGAATCATTTGAGGCCAATAAAGCTGCCTTATCGAAAACCATCAATGAACGCCGCTCGGAAGTCGAGACCTTCAAGGATAGTTTGAACGAGGTCACTAGCCGTCTCTATGGTCTTGAGAATCTGGCGAATAACTTCGAGGGTTTTGAGGCCGGCGTTAAATCGGTGATGTTCTGGCAAAAACAAAAGCTAGATCAACTGCCCGAGGGGCAACGTGCCGATGCGCAGTCGTTTCATCCTGTGGCGGAAGTCGTAGAAGTCCCGGCCGAGTATGAATTGGCGATGGAAGCGGCCTTGGGTCCGCGTTTGCAAATGCTTCTTTCCGATAACCCGGATTCGGCGATGAACGCGGTCAGCTTCTTGAAAGAGAAAAAATCAGGTCGCTCGAGTTTCGTCGCTGGTGGTTTGCAGACAGTGGAAATCGAAATTCCCGAACTGCAAGCTTCCGAAGTGCGTGCGATCTTGAAAGATGTCGTTCAGGCCCATGATCGCTTTAAGCCGGTGGTGAAGCGTCTTCTGGAAAATGTCGCGGTTGTCGACGATTTGCAAAAGGCCTTTGAACTGCGCATGAAGCACCCGCACTGGACCTTTGTGACTACCGAGGGTGACTTGTTGTCATCTGATGGCGTGATCACGGGTGGTACGGTCGAGAGTGCCGATTCCGGAATGCTAAAGCGTCGCCGTGAAATCAAGGAGCTTTCGCTACAAAAGGATGAGTGGTCAGGAAAGCTGGCGCTCGCACAAGTCTCTTTGAAAAAGGCCGAAGATCAGTTGAAGACTTTGATCGCGGATCTTGAGGCCGCGCAAAAACGTAATCAAGAAAAAGAAATCCTGCTTGCGGGACTTAAGAAGGACCTTGATCAGGCCGAACGCGAGCTGAATAACGCGCAGTCGGCGATTTCGCGCCAAGAGCGTGACGTACATTCGCTGACCACGCAAAAAGATACGCGGATGTCGGAACTCGGTGAACTCGAGTTAAAACTCACGGATTTGACGGCTCGTAAAGAGGAGCTTGAGTCGCAAATCCAAGGTTTGGATCAAGAACTCTTGATCGCCCGCAACGGCATCGATGATTTACAAGACGAAGTGACGCGCCTTAAGATTCAATCGGCAACCAAGACCTCGGAAAAAGAGGGGCTTGAACGCCAAGAACAGATGCTGTCGCGCTCGTTTGTCGATGTTGAGTCGGTTCTTTCGCGCATGAGCGAAGAGAGTGAAAAATCGACCGTGAGTATGTCGAGTAACCAACTGGTGCTCGAAGAACGTAAAATTCAACTCGAAGACCTCATCCGTCGTACCGAAGAGGCGCAGCACGAACTGGCGCAAGAGCGCGATGCTTTTGAACAGGTTCAGGCGCGCTTGCGTGAAATCGAAAAGGCACTCTCTGGTCACATGAGCGAACGGGCTCGTGCGCAGGCGAAGATGAACGAAGCGCGTCTGCACCTTGAACAAGCGCGGATGAAGGAAACTCATCTTCTTGAGCAGGTGCGCGAGCGCTATATTCTCGATCTCAGTGAGATCGCCGAGCGCTATCGCGATCGCGAAGGTGATGTCGCAGAGGCTGAAGCAAGCTTAAAAGACCTGCGAGAAAAGGTCGCGCGTATTGGCGACGTCAATCTCTCGGCGATCGAGGAGTACGACGAGGTCGCTAAACGCTACGAATTCCTCTCCAAGCAGCAAAATGATTTGGTTGAGGCCAAGGAGCAGCTTAAAAAGGTGATCGACCGGATCAATCGCATTTGCTCCAAGCGTTTCAAGGAAACCTTTGAGCAGGTCAACGAACGATTCACCAAAGTCTTCCCAGTTCTTTTCGGCGGTGGTGAGGCGAACCTCATCCTGGTCGAGGATCCGGAAAAAGGCGAAATGGGTATCGATATCGTCGCCAAGCCCCCGGGTAAGAAGTTGCAAAACGTTTCACTTCTTTCGGGTGGTGAGAAAGCGTTGACGGCGGTTTCGCTGATCTTCTCGATCTTCCTGGTTAAGCCGTCGCCGTATTGTCTTCTAGATGAGGTTGATGCTCCGCTGGATGATGCGAACGTCTTCCGTTTCAACGATCTTGTTAAAGAGATGTCCAAGCGCTCGCAGATCATCGTCGTTACACACAATAAGTACACCATGGAAGTCGCTGCCCGTTTGTACGGCGTGACTATGGAAGAAAAAGGTGTCTCGAAGATGGTCTCCGTCAATCTTGGCGAAGCGTCTAATGTCGCCTCAGCTGTTGGTTGAGCGGGGCGATGGATGATTCTGCAGATGATTCTGCGGGGTCCGAGGCATTGAACCTTCGGTCCCTGTTTCGGGGCTTAACCGCTGAGAGAGTACTTTTCTATGTTGCGATCGCGAGCCTTTGGGTGGCGGCGATCATCTCTGTCACGATTAATGATCAAATTCCTGGTGGCTGGGTGGCCGGTTGGCATCGTTGGGATGCCGAGTGGTATTACCAGATTTGGAAAGACGGTTGGGGTTTTGATCCGCACACGTTGGTGTTCATGCCGGTGTTTCCTTGGCTGACCGGTGCTTTAGCTGACCTCACGTCACTTTCGTTTGCGGCTGCCGCGATTCTTATCAATCTCCCGAGTTATTGCGTGGCAGGCGTTATCGCGGCCGAGTTTCTAGATCGACGTTTTAAAGTGCCGTGGTGGGGCGTATTTGTTTTTCATTTATGTTCGCCGGTCGCCTTCTTTGCCTTTGTGCCCTATTCGGATGCCTTGTTCTGTTTGCTGTTTTGGTGCGCGGTGGTGGTTGTGAGCGAGCAGAGCGATTTTAGTTTTACTCGTTGGCGGCAGCATTTGCCCCCTGGATTGCTTCTCATGCTGCTGCCATTGGTGCGTATGACGGGATTTGCGCTCGTCGTTTGGGTGTTCTTTCGTCGCTGGAGTGCTTTTGCCGCGTTGCTGGCACTGGCCTTTTTCCTTTACATGAATTTAAAAGTGACGGGAGAGGCGCTATTTTTTCTTAATACACAATTGGAATTTGCCATGCCGACCGGTTGGTTTGGAGATGGTTTACTCGCTGTTGTTGATGAACTTTTGCGACCACCGTTACTGCCGGAGCAGAGAGTGCTTTGGTTGCAAACTTCAGTTCTACCTCTTCTTTCCACGCTTTTGATCTTAGTTACGGCTGGCTGGTTGGCTGGTCGCCGCCAATGGTTCTTTCTCGGCACACTACTGGCGGTGGCGTTCTTCTCGCGCAATCAGAGTTACTGGCGAAGTGTCGTGCGTTACGATATGCCGCTCGTGCCAATGCTCGCGCTACCTTGGCTGACGCCGCCAAAAGGGCATAGACTAAAATCCTTCGCGGTCTATTTTCTCACGGTAGTTTTGTTGATACTGGGATTGGTGCTACAGCTGGGTATTGGCCACCGATTTCATCTCGGTTTTTGGGGATTTTAGCGTCGCTTTGGGCGTGCGGCAGGGCACTTCGGTCCTGCCGCCGTGAAATTGCAAGTTTCTAGATTTGCCGTCGAAGCCTATGGCTTGAACCAGCAAAGCGGGCGGAAGCCGACCGCGTCCTGTGGTTGCACACAAGATCCCTCGCGAAAATCTGAATTGCTCAGAGCTACCGAGACATCGACATGGCAGATCGAGCCGTTGAAGTACGTGTCGAGTCGGCACTGGCTTTTTGGATGTCCGTCGAATATTTTTTCAACGACTGAGGGATCGGGCGTTCCAAAGGCAGGCGGCCTCGGTTCGCGAAAAAGATCCGCAAAAAATTGCCCGACACTCGCACTCGCCATACTGGTACGCTGACAGATCAAGCGATCCGATGGTGCGGTGAACTGCCGTTCGCAGTTTTCTTTGACGTTCAGATCGATCGCAGCGTCGGCGACGATCGTCGCGTTGTCGTCTTCCGCGAATATGCGCCTGAGGCATTTGAGGGCCGCGTAATAGTCGGCGGCGCCTTCGTTCGTTGCCCATGCGGCTACACGTTTTTTGGGAGCTCCTCCCAGATGGTGCCCGGCCTCGTGACAGATAACTAGCGCCAGACCGTCTGGGGTGATCGCTGCGTGGCGCGCGAGACCGCCATGCATGTCGATTTCCCAGCGGTCGCCTTTTTGGCCGGCGAATGCGCCAACCAAGCTGCTTTCCCATAGGCGGTTCACGATCAATGTGCCGCCGGCTTTTGTGAAGTCGTCGCGGTAGAGTCGCTCGAAGCGATCGACGATCGTATTGTACTGCGCCTCTGTGACGCCCTTGCCGTTCGTGGCATTCATGAATGCCCAATTTCGTTTGGCACCCACCGGGATCCTGAGATCATTAGGTGGCACAAAGCCTTTACAGAGTCGATGATGGTCTGAATCGGCCTCGGAAGCCCCGATTGCGAGCAGCGAAAAAATCGCAGCCGCGCACATGAATGAACGTCGTAACATAGATTGTCCCCTCCTATTTAGTGAGCAGCGGTCCCCTCCGACCGCGACTCGAGCGTGTCTGTTTATTTGAACGGCGACCACCTGGCCAGAAAAAGGTTTTTTGGTGAGGTATTAGCGGGACTCAATCTAGGTTATAATCATTTTGAGCACATCCTTTGATGATGTGCTTAAAGACGTGACGTCGATACGTCACGTTTACTTGCCAAGAATGCGAAATCAAAAAAAACGCCAAAGTGAGCCTTGGACCCTAAGTATTTCTGCACGACGATTTACTTTTTTTTAAAAAGCTGCGCGACTTATTACTTTCCTTCGTACCCTATGGTAGTTGGCTCTCAAACATCCAACCCGGAAATGCGTTCCACGCGAGACTTCTGGGCTT
>SXRI01000431.1 GCA_005793615.1 Bdellovibrionales bacterium | reverse complement strand
GAACGATACAGTGACTAAACTCGATGAGAAGCTCCTCAGTGATCATGTTCTGACGGGCGATATCACGGCGGCCCGCTATTATCTTGAGAAGCTCAATGCTAAGGAGCAAAACGCCGGCGTACGTCATTTCTATGCGCTCCTTGATGTCTATCTACGTGGACTTGAGCTGAAGCTGCAACAGCCGAGAGCCGAGGTGACACGAGAGTTTCGCGCCCGGCTCATGCTCGAAGATGCCAAGATTGATCGTTTGGCAGCGACGAAACACTTTAAGTTGACGGTGCACGCCTGGTTCCGGGAATTTTTGGATGAGCAACAAGCCGCGCAAGATTTTCTCAAGCAAATTCGCCAAGAGGGGAGTATTCGCCCGCTCGAACGTATTATCTATTTTGATTTAGCCGAGAAGCTGGAATCGCGGAATTTACCAAAATCCGCGGCCCGCTTGAGCGATATCTATCGTGGTATGTTGACTGCGGTTGAGTTAAGTGAGCAATCCAAGATTTTTTACGCCTTTACGTATCTGCGGCGTATGGCTCAGGCATTTCGCAATCACTCAGAGCGGGTGCAGTGGATTGAGCGTGCCAGTAAAGGGGCGCCAGACACCGTGGCGCTTCTGATGAACTCTGAAATAGCCGTGCTCAATATTATCAATGCTCCCGATAAAGACCAGAAACTGAAAGCTTACCCGGCTTTCGATAAATTCTTGGTGGCATCTAAGGGAAATTATTTCCTGAGGCGCGCGCTATACATGCGGGCGATCGGGACTTTTGCTGATGCCTCCGAGTTCCAATACATGGGGTTTGTGGGCGACAACTGGCTTAAATATACGGCCAATGACGACACCGAATTCACTTTTGCGCGCGAGTTCTTTGCCGTAGCCGCGCTCGATCGCGCTTATGCGAGTGCTGCCACTAAGGATTTTGCTTTGGCCGGGAGTTACTTTTACCATGCGGTGAGCGTGACCGACGATCTGGAAGGGCATTGGGGCTATATTCAGTCGATGGTTCGCTCCGGTAAACGACAGTTGATTGAGGCGCGTTACCAGGCGCTGACGAACCAAAAACTTGTTGATGACAATATGAAATTCGTGCGCGCGGTGTTGGCGCTAATTGATGCTGAGTCGGTGGCCAGTCAAGACCCCGGTTATGTGAAGCACCTCGATGAGGCTATTGGTCACTTGAGGGCCATGCAAACGGATCGTGATTCGGCGCTCAGGCACTTGGTCTTAGGCTATTGTTATATGGAAAAACTTTTGCGCAAGGCGAATGGTTATGAGTTTGATAGTGGGCTTTTTCAGGATGCCAATCGCAGTTTGATGCTTGCCTATGATTTGGGGCGTGAAAACGATCGCCTCAAGGCTTCAGCTCTTATGAATTTGGGCATTCTCCATGGTCGCGTGCAAAATCACGGTTTGGCGGCGAGATTTTTTCAATTACGAAAGCGCCTGGGTTTTGTTTCCGATTTGGATCGCCAGCATTACTCGTGGCTTGCGGCTCGGGCTTATGAGTTTAGTCACCAGCCTGCGTTGGCCGCCGATGAGCTGCTCGCTTTGCCGCCGGCGATGCGAGTGCCTGCTACAATGACTGCCATCGACGAGCGCGCGGCCTATAACTTGGCCTTTGCTGGCAGATTTCGCGAAGCCAGCACTCTGTATCATAAGATCTTATCGGCAAAGAGTATGAGTGACGAGCGAAGTTTGGCGGCGACGCACCTGACTTATGGCTATGTTCTTCTCAAGGAAAAGGCCCCGGCGAAGGCGGCGGAGGCATTGCGTCTGGCAATGAGTCATGCCTCACGGCTCTCGAAAACCAAGCGTGGTAAACACGAATTGATTGATTTTGAACCTTTAAGAATTCAGCTGGTGGCGAGTGGTCTCCTGGCGCAGGTGGCGACCGGGCGTGAAAAACTGACGGCACTCGAAGAGCGCGGTCGGTACCTCGAGCTCGCCAAAGATCTTACTGAAGATTGGTGGCCGCTTAGAATTCAGAACCGTCTGCAGCTGGCAGAGGCATTACGTGACTCCGACCGTAGTCGGTCTTCGGCAGTGGTACAGGAGGCTTTGCGTTTAACGGAGGAGTACGCTGATAACAACCAGTATATCGGGAATGCGGTTTTTCGTGCGACGGTCGCGGGCCTCGTCGATAGTTCCAAAAATCCCGGGGTCTATACGAAGGACGACGTCGCTCGCGTCGAGAAACTGACGATGCGCTGTCTAGAGGCTTACGAGAAATCCACTGATACGGTTTTAGCGGTACAGAAAATGAAATTGAGTCTCTTGCGGACTGTGTTTCATGCCAAAAATGGCCGACTACGGCCAGATCAGGCCCGCGCCATAGCGCAAGCGATGATCGTGGCGCCGGAGGCCGTGGAACTAAAGAAGGTTCTGCCGCCAGCCGGATGGAGTGAACTCGAAAAGCTAGCGGCGGGAGTTCAGTTATTCTGAGCGCCGCCTTGGATCCACGATACCAAGTTGTTTTGTTGAGTTGAGCTGAGGTTCAGCGAGGAGAAATGTCCTGCATAGGGTGTGCAGTTCGTGACACCGGCAAAACTCGAACTCGAGTAGCCCTGGATAATGGTGCCAAGCAAATACGAGGTCGAAGGACTGCTGGCCACCACGAGTCTCACTGAACCGCAAGTGCCTACGGAAGTAGTGGCGGTCACATTGCCGGCCGTCAATGTCGAATAGGCCAGCGCTTGTGAGGAAAAGTTTAATCCAGCGCCGTTCTGTGCGCCACTTCCGGGTGTGTCATGACAAGCCACGCATGAAGTTGACAGCGTCTCGGTGTAAACCGTTGCGAAGGTCGTCGATGTTTCATCTTTCTTGCCGCAGTTGCTGAGAGCCAATGTTGCGCCAATACAGAGTGTTGTGAGTAGTGCCACTCGTTTGAGCGATTTCGCGGCCCAGGAGTTTACAGCGCGGTTCTCTGGGTGGTTTTCGGTGCAGTTTTCTGTGCAGTTTAACGGAAAGTGGGACATGAACCAGCTCCTTCATCTTCGTTGTCAAAGGTTCGCATCCTAAGAAAACTCGGATCCTTATGCAAATCACAAATTTCAAGAAGTTCGCTTCCCAGGCTTTGCAACCCATGGGCCCGCTTCTTCAGAGCTCTAACAGGCGCGGACGGAGGCGATGGTGCTCAAGGGTTAGACAGTATTGAACTATTTCCAACCAGGCACCTCGAAAACTCCCTATCTCTACGAGTTTTGAGGGGGCTTAACTGAGGAGCGTAATGGGCATAGTAGATTCACTCTGCGATTAAAGAGCATAAATGCTCTTTAATCGCAGAGTGAGAAATGGGGTATGACTATTGATCGAGGAGCATTCGTTCATGGGGGCAGTCGAGCCGTGTTGAGCCTAGCCTAGCCGATGCGCCCCATGAACGCGGGTTGAATGACTTTCCTTTTCGTAAGATTTGTCGCCAATCCCGGCGGTTCAATAGCTCGGGTTGCTACTGTTTCTGGCTCGGGTCCTCAGGCGAGTTCGACGTCGATGCCTTCGGCGGCCATGATCTTGAGAGCATTGGTTGTCGGGCAAGGCCCGCGGTGG
>SXRI01000430.1 GCA_005793615.1 Bdellovibrionales bacterium | reverse complement strand
TGACCCACGCACTGAGTCTAGTTCATACTTCCCGCAACCCGCGCAAGAAAGAGGCACCTATGTCAGACGATCTAAAAGCAGCAGACCTAAAAGCAGAAATCGAACGACTCAAAGCAGAAAATGAATCGCTAAAAAAACCCAGCGCTCGCGGCACGCTCTCTATGAAAGTCAGCGAAAAAGGCGCGCTCTCGATTTACGGAATGGGCCGCTTCCCAGTAACTCTTTATAAAGAGCAGTGGATTAAGCTCCTTGGCATTGCCGAGGAGATAAAGAAGTTTATCGCTGACAATGACGCTCGCTTAAAAACCAAAGAGTGATCGCATTATGTTACGCACGAAGGTCATCTCTCTCAATGCCGGTGGCCCCGAAACCCTCGAATGGAACGGGCAAAGTGTTGTCTCTTCGATGCGAAAGCGGCAGATCAACGGCAATTTGAAAGTGCACACAGATCGTGTCGAGGGAGATAGCTTCGCCAACGGCAAGGCTCACGGCCTTATTCACAGCGCCGTTTATGTTTATGGCTTAAGCTCGATCCGCGATTATTTGACGCGGCTTGGACTCAATAACTATGAGCCAGGAGCGCTCGGCGAAAACCTCACTGTCGAACATCTCGATGAAGCAGAGATCAGCGCCGGTGACGTCTTTGAAGTCGGTGGCGTCACGCTTGAAGCAACCTTTCCCAGGATCCCGTGTGCGAAAGTCAATATCCGCATGCAAAATGCAGAAGGGCAAAAACAAATGCTCGCCTGCGGTCGCAGCGGTATCTACTGTCGCGTGTTGATTCCCGGCGAGATCGCACCAGGCTCTGAGCTGGTGCGAACTAGCAAAGCAGAAGTACGCGTCCCGATCACAGAACTCTATGCTCGAGTCGCATGCGGCAAAGGGTGGAATGAACCTGAACGAATCAAAGAGGTTCTACAAAATCGCGCCTTACCTGAAAAACTTATCGCTGATCTCACTCGCCGCCTGAATCCGTAGACAGACCTTTTAAAATGCGGCCTCACCGTGTCCGATTTCGACCCCGTTTAGAATGACGTGGTAATGAATCGGCACACTCTTGGCCAACATCGCACTCACACCACAATATTTGGTTTGCGAGAGTCGAACCGCTTCGAGAAGTTTTTCTTTGTCGACTTGCCCGGTGACCTTGAAGGTCAAAGCCAGTAGCGAAAAGACCGCAGGATGAGAGCCCTCTTTCATTGTGGCATCAGCCTCCACTTCCAGAGACTCTACCGGTTGTTTGTGTTTTTTCATTAGAGCTGCGACATCCATCGCCGTGCAACCTGACACAGCCAAAGGGAGTAACTCCTTCGGAGTCATACCACCGTCGCCCCCGATGGGCGCCTTTGCGTCTAAGTTGATTTGATGACCGCCAGCCTCTCCGGTGAACGCCATCTTTTCCTGCCATTTGAGCGTGGTTTTCATCATCCTTCCATTCTGTTACCTAAAAGTACCAGCCTCTGATTTATATTGCAATAAGTTTATAACTTCTATAGTTTATATTCTTATAAACTATTAAGCAGACCTCGGTTTTGAAAAAAGGCGGTTCAAGATGAGTCGAAATATTGCTACTACAAAGAAACGAACCTCGACCAGGCCCGCGACGCGCCCGCAAAATGATATGATCTACCGCCTGCAGGCGGATCTTTGCGCAGCCCTTGCCAATCCCGTTCGCCTACAGATTCTTGACTTGCTCGCGGACGAAGAAATGACAAGCTCACAACTTCTTGCGATCCTGCAGATACCAAAAGCCAACCTTTCACAGCACCTCGCGGTACTAAAAGACGCGGGGATCATTCGCGCCCGCAAAGAGGGGCTTTACCAGAACATGAGCCTCGCCCTGCCGAGAATCAAAGACGCATGCCAGATCATTAAAAGCGTGCTCGCGGAAAAAGTTGAACAAGAAGAAAAGCGACATGCCGATTTACGCCGCGAATTGAAGGCGACTCGCTAATGTGGTTCAAGTTCAAAACTCAAATTGAAGCTGAAGGAAAGAAAATTCCTGTCGCCGAGTGGCTGGCGATGATGAATAAAACTCGCCACCTCTTAAATCCCGAATCCAGCGCGGCACTCAAGGAGTTTCAGACCGAGATTGATCGCCGCTGGTCGCGACTGAAAGCCATGGCCGAACATCCACTTTTATAGGTGCCAATGATGCCCATCTTGTAACTAATGTAGCTGATGAGACTGAAGTCAGTTCTACTTGGTTTTACGCGGCGGCTTGGTACCACCACTCGACAACTTTTTCCGCGGCGTTTGCTTGGCCAGCCTAACGATCTTACGGGTCAACTGAGCGAACTCAAGAATTGAAGTGTTGTGATGACTACTGTGATTAACTTTTCCAGCACTGCGCGTCCTCAAATCGGGCCCGCGTCTACGAAGCGGCGCCGGCTCAACCACCACGGCGCGAGGTAACGAATGATTACCAGTGATCGAGTTTTCAATGGCAATCGAAATATCATTGAGCGCTTGAACTTCGCTGGAGAGAACACCTGAAGTCGAGCTTGCACTGCTAGCCACGCGGCTATTAACTTCGGCAGTCGTATTCAGTTCGGTCATTGCCATATTGGTTTGCGTGACCCCGAGCTCCTGTTCGCGTGTCGCTAGCGTGATATTGGCGATCTGGTTGGAGATATGGTTAATGTCTTTGGCGATGTCGTTAAATCCCTTAAGTGCTTTCTCAGTGACACTTCTACCGATAGCAACACGCTCGGTATTGTTCAGCACGATATCATTCACTTGTTTTTCAGAATCCTGCAAAAGTGTGCCGATTTCCTCGGCAGCCATCCCGGACATTTTTGCCAAATTGCCCACTTCGTCTGCGACTACCGCAAAGCCCGCACCATGCCGACCGGCGCGTGAAGCCTCGATCGACGCATTGAAAGCGAGCACCTGTGTTTTAAAGACGATCTCATTGATGACTTGAGTCTTGGCGTTGATCTCCTGAATGATATCGACAATTCTATGCAGCTGTTCATTGGAATGATGAACCGACGTCATCGCTTCCGACATTTGATACATGACCGCCATACCCTCGGTCGCTTTTTGTGTCACTGTACCAACGACGTCTTCGGACTGCCGCGCGTAGATGGAGGTTTGCGCGAGCATGCTCGACATCTCGGACATTGCCGCCGTGGTTTCCTGAACGACCTCAGCTTGCTGACTGACGCCATGAGAAAGCGCATCTGAAAATTTCGACATATTACTCGATGTATTTGACAACACTCTTGTGGTTTTCGAAAGTCGATTGAGACTGGCAAGAAGCGGTCGAACAAGGCCGCGCGAAACCAAAAAAACCGCGAGCGACAACAGCAGCTGAGTCAACACAAGGCTCATGACCCCTAACTTCACCGTACTCCAAAAAGCCGCATTGATGCGGTCATGTTTGTAGCCCACCACCACTTTACCGACTTTGTTGCCTTTGAGATCGTAAACGTTCTTTACGACGGTCGTTAACTCCGGACTCTCGCGCACCTGACTCGACTCCGTAAGCGGCTTTCCATCGTTGTCAAGATAGGCGACAAAGGCGAAATCGGAATCAGTAGAAACGACTTTTTCGAAATTCGCTAACGAGGCCAAATCATAATTGGAGACATAGGTTTGCCCGATGGACTGCAAGAAGTTAGCAAAGCCGTCTGCCTTTGAACGCATGGCGCTCTCTATCGCGTTCTGCGCCATGATTACCATTGCTGCGCAAAGCGAAAACAGTAACGCAAACGAAATGATATTCACCGGCCACAAAAGCCTTCCAAGCAACGACCTGCTGCCGAGCGATGCACTCAACAATTTACGCAGTAAAATACGCGGTGAAGTTTGAAAAAAACGAGACATTATTCAGCCTCTCCAAGCATTTACTTGATCGGCCAAAGCTCACCCGTATATTACTTGATTAAAGTCGAAATTCCAGAAGGTCGCTATCCTAGACGCGTGATTTCATTCAAGGTATGGGTGAAGATCCGTTCAAACTCGCTCCACGTCTCCGCTTTGCAGTGTCCGGCCTTAAGTTCATTATCAAGCAATGAGGCAATCCGATGAAGATCCATCGCACCAAGATTCCCGGCCGTACCTTTTAGTTTATGTACTAGTCTTTCGGCGGCATCGACCTGTTGGGAATCGAT
>SXRI01000429.1 GCA_005793615.1 Bdellovibrionales bacterium | reverse complement strand
GTGGGTGACATTCTTGACAACTACGCTTCGATTGAGTTCTCAGTACGCGATACCGGAATCGGCATCTCCAGCGATGTAGAAAAACGCCTCTTCCGTCCCTTTGAACAAGCTGACTCCTCCACCACGCGACGCTTCGGCGGTTCGGGCCTTGGCCTGGCGATCTGCAAAAGTCTGGTTGAAAGTATGGGCGGCGCGATCGGGCTCACCTCGAAAGACGGCGCCGGCAGCAGATTCTATTTCTTTCTTGATCTCAGAGTTGATACGCAACAGCACTCGCGCCACGAAACATCGACCAAAGAACTCAAACCATTGCCACCCCTGGTGGAACCCAACTTTGCCGGAAAAACCGTTCTGCTCGTCGAGGATTGCGAACCCAGTCAGATCCTGGGAACCTATTTGCTGAATAATCTCGGTTTCGAGGTGGAAGTCGCCAGTACCGGCAAAGAGGCTGTCGAACTTATTAGGGCCAAACATTTGGATCTGGTCCTAATGGATGTGCAAATGCCTGAAATGGATGGCTTTGAAGCCACACGAATTATTCGCAGTGATTCGCGCTTCAGTTCGCTTCCGATCATAGCTATGACCGCGCACGCCCTCAACGAGGATCGCGAGCGCTGCTTGGCCGAAGGCATGAACGATTACTTGGCTAAGCCACTAGATCGGCAGCGCTTCATCGAAAAAATCACGCAGTGGGTAAAGGACACCCCTCTTGATGAGGAGCGCCTTCCGCGCTCGTCCTGACGAACCTACCAAAGAACAACTCAATACATCGAAGAAACCAACTTAGGTTTCACCTCTGAACGTTCACGCCCTTGCACGGATTCCGGTAGACTTTCAACCCGCTTTTGAGGCGTCAATGTGAAGTGGAAAGTCGTTCCTTGACCGATCACCGACTCAACCCAAACACGACCACCGTGGCGCTCAATAATTCTATGGACGATCGCAAGACCAATGCCTGTTCCTTCAAATTCGTCAGCACTGTGCAGACGCTGGAAAGGAAGAAAGAGCTTATCGACAAAAGTCATATCAAAGCCAACACCATTGTCAGAAAGGCTAAAAATCATCGCTCCGTCTTCGATACGTCCATTTAACTCAATCCGCGCATCCGGTCGTTTGTGCGAGAATTTCCAGGCATTGGCGAGAAGGTTTTCCAATACCACCTTTAACAAACCCAAATCACAGTTCGCGAAGAGATTGGGAACGATATTGATCTCAACATGACGATTGGGGTCACGAGTCTTGATATCATCCACGATACCCGAAACGACCTGGCTGAGGTTGACCTTTTGGCGATGCATCTCACTACGCACCGTCCGCGACAGCGTCAGCAGATCATCGATCAGCTTGCCCATGCGCACAACGGAACTACGCATACGATTGAGATAAGAGCGGTTCTCATCACTCAAGGAGTCACCCATTGACTCGAGCAAGATCGTGCTAAATCCATCGATACTGCGTAGGGGTGTTCGCAAGTCGTGTGCGACCGAGTACGAAAACGCCTCAAGCTCTTTATTTGAGGTTTTCAATTCACTGGTGCGCTCACTCACTCTGAGCTCCAACTCCTCATTCATCTTTCTGATTTGCTCGATGAGGCGAGCATTATCGAGAGCGATGGCCGCCTGCGCGATCAACAGCTTGGTCATTTCTACTTGCGAGGGATTGAAAACCGAATCCACTAAGCGATTCTCAAGATAAATCACACCGATCATCTGCTGTTGCTTTAAAATCGGCAGACACAAAACTGCCTGTAGCTGCTGAGTCGCAACTTCGTCATTGCCGATCAGTGCGGACAGGAACTTATTGCTGCCGCGCGTATCGGCATTGAGAATCACTTCTTCCTGAGTGCGGCGGGTGTATTGGATAATCGGCCGACAAAGATCCTCACGTTCGTTGATATTCTGGTACAAAGTACGAACCTGCTCCTTTCTATCAACATGGCTTTCGGCGCTGACAAAAAGTTCATCGCCCTCAAGCAGAAGTAGATAGCCATGTTGCGCCCCGGAGTTTTCCAAAACCACACTCATGATTTTTTGCAGCAAAGTATCAAAATTGATTTCCGCAGTCAGAATCAGCGAAGACTTAATCAAGTAGTTCACGTCAAGGTTGGGTAGCCTCAAAGCATCGTCACCGAGCGAATCATCTCCGGCGCCTATCGGCATGACCGCTCCGGCTACCACTTCACGATTAAATGCGGTCGGATGTTTTTCAATGAGGTAGTTTTGCTTCTTTTCGGCATTACATTTGCGGTAAAGAGCCAGAGCCTCGTTCAAGAACACCCGACTTAAACTCGAACTTTCGCTGAGAAGCATTTCGCCATAAGCCTGATAGACGTGCCCTTGCAGAAAGCTATAGCCACTCTGCTCGCAGATCTGAATCGCATCTTGATAGAGAACTTTTGCGCTGCTTAAATCGCCGCGAACACGAGCGACCTCGGCGTGAGCGAACGCCAAGTAGGGCTGCAGCAAGGGACCCAATTTAGCCCAGGTTTCAATCTTCTCGACAATCGGCTTCAGTTGTCGGTTGTAAAATTCGTCAAACTCTTCGCTCGCCGTGTTTTTTGCTTTGCCGGCCTCAAACTGCTTGAGCCCATTGAGAACCTGGAACACATACCACTGACGCTTCAGAACGTTATCGGTCAAACCTAAGAGATATTTTTTGACCATCTGCAAACACTCTTCACTCTCAATGAACTCATCAAGGTAGTAGTGAGTGAGCGCCCTATGAACGTAGTAACTGCCGGACGCGGCAACGTAGTTATTTTTTTCCCAAGCTTTGATCTTGTCATCCATGGGTATTGGATCAGAATTCCGATTCATGGGCGCGACCCAGCCGGCCAGAACCGCTTCCGCCAACCCGGTCGAGAACGCAAGGTGGTTCTTGTTCGAGAATACCAAACACTCATTGGCATAGAGCTCGACCTTTTTCAGGTCCGCCCCTTGCACCTGCAAATTCCACATCAACGGGCCATAAGAGAGCCCCGCGTTGTAGAGATCGCCGCAATTTCGTCCGCAATGAATTCCCTTCAGTGAATACTCGGCGATATCCGCTGGATGACTTCGTGAGTGCATATTGCACCAAACGATTCCGTTCATTCCTCGCGTAGCGCCAAAGGTATTCGGATAGCGCTCACAGAGTTGATGCGCCAGATCCTGATAAAGGAAAGCTTCATTGAACTTTTCCTGCTCACCAAGGTTTAATCCCATGATGGAGAACGAATAAATCACGGATTCGTCCATACCACCCGACAGGCAGTTTTGCGTCGATTGCGCTGCCGACAAATAAAGCTGCGGCACCAAACCGGACATATAAAGATCCGGGATCAACTCACTATAGAATGCGAGCTCAATTTTACTCTTGCGCTCATGAGTGAAAGGCATATTCAGGATCTTAGTCCAAACATCCCCGTGCTGGCGTACGACCTCCATCAACTCTAACATTTTGGTTCGTGCGGCATCCGAATCTTCAGGTATCGACTTGTCGAAATAGGCTAAGCCACGATTCGCTGTGGCGATCGCCTGAATAAAGTTTCCGATCGACGAAAGCGAGGTAGTTTGATCCGCCAAGGCTTCAGCTTTATCGAGGTCACTCTGCGCATGACTTAGAAGCTGGTTGAGAAGTTTTTCCGAGGTCTCGTACCGACCGTTCATCAACTCGGTCTTAGCGAGCATCTGATAAATCTTGAAAGTACTTTGGTAATGGGTTTCCCAACAATCCTCAGGCAACAAGCTTTGCGCCACTGAGAAATACTTGTTGGCGGCATCGGTCGCCAAGGCATCCAGTGCCTTTCGGCCCGCCTGAAAGTTAATGTCAGAAAGCTGATAAGCCGCTTCCCGGTCGATCTTCTCCGGGCGGCCGAGGTTCAAGTGAGCCGTCAGCGTGAACAGCTGATCCATCTCCATTTTCTCGGGACTGAGTTCGATCGCGTTCATCAGGTGCTGACCGACCTCCCAGTGAATTTGTTTTTTGCGTTCATCATTCAAAAGGCGCAAGACAGCCTCTTGCACACGGTCATGAATGAACTGCAGATCAGATTTGTTTTCAATCAAAAGGCTCAGACTCAAGACCGGGCGAAGATGCAAGAACAGCTCGCTGGTCGGAACATCCAGTGCGGTCGCCAAGAAGTCCGGGTCGAAGTTATTGCCCATGCAGGCGCAATAAACCAGAATATCGAGAGTCTCTTGCGGCAATTTTGCAATCTTCGAGCTAAACAATGCGACTACGTTCGAGGGCATATTGGATTCGCGAATCTTGGCGATATTCCAATGCCATTCACCCTCATCACTGAAGTACAGAAGATTTTCGTTATAAAGATAACAGAGACTCTCGCTGACAAAAAGCGGATTACCTTCGGTCAACTGAAAGATGAACTCTGTCAACGAGCGAGTTTTTTCAACGGGAGTATCAAGAATGTACGAAACCATTTCCTGACAATCGGGCATTGCTAGGGGGCCGACACGTACTTCCTGAATCGGTTGTCGACGTTCTTTGATCGCATGAAGAAGTTTGGTCAACGGATGCGACTCATTGACCTCGTTATGTCTATAGGCACCCAAGAAGAAGAGATAGGGGTGATCCGAGGCATTGGCAAAAATGTCGGTGAGGAAATCAAACGTCGCAACGTCACACCACTGCAAATCATCGATAAAGAGAATCAGCGGGTTTTCTTTACTCGCCAAACAAGTCAAAAACTGTCCAAACAAGTTATTAAAACGGTTACGCGACTCCACCGGCGGAAGCGCCATCACCGCAGGCTGCTTACCGATGATGACCTCAAGCTCGGGCACGACATCGGTAATGATGCGTCCTTGGCCCTCGAGCGCCGTCAAGATTTTCTCCCGCCATACGGCCACGCGGGAATTACTCTCGGTCAAAAACGTGCGCATGAGATTACGCAAAGCCTGAATCAACGAGCTGTAGGGAATGTTCTTTTGATACTGGTCAAATTTTCCAGAGGTGAAATAACCACGATTCTCCACCAAGGGTCGCTGCAACTCTTGGATCAAGCGGGTTTTGCCGATACCCGAAAGTCCCGAGATGAACATCGACCTAAACTCGCCTTTCACAACGTGCTGATACTCACTTAAGATCAGGTCGGCCTCATCACGTCGACCGACCATTTTGGAAATGAAAATCACACGGTGTTTATAATCATAAACACCCAGAGGGAAAGCCGGGCACTCACCCGTCTGCGAGTAGGCCTGAAGACATCGGTTCAAATCGTGATAGAGACCGTAACAACTCTGATAGCGTTTCTCGGGCTCCTTGACGCAAAGTTTTGAGGCAATTTGACTCAAAACCTCCGGTATCGAAGGATCTAGAGCCGTCATACTGGGAAGATCGGTCGCCAAGTGATAGTGAATCAACTCAAGCGGGTCAGTGGATTTGAACGGCGGCCGCCCGATCAACATCTCAAACAATAAGACACCGACCGAATACATGTCCGTCGAAAAGCTCACCCGGTGATTAATGCGACCGGTTTGCTCAGGCGACGTATAAGGAAGTGTCTCCTCGAGAAAGTAACGATCATAAATGAAGTGGCTGATGTCACGCACGTCAAACGGACTGATAAAGTCAATCAAACGAATACTCAAAGTCTCGGGATTGATCAAAATATTGTTCGGCTTGATTCCACCGTGAATGATGCCCGACTCATGAACCTTATGGACCGCAAGCGCCAACTGAATCGCGACCTCAAAAAACTCCTTAAGGCCCATACGCTCCTTGGTACGAAGCCACTGCCTAAGAGTCACACCCTCAAAGTAGTTTTGGTGCATGTAAATGAAATCGCCCTGATGCTCAATTGCCATCGGCGTAATAATCGCCGCATCGTTGAGAATACGCAGGCGTTCAATCTGCTGTTGCATGCGTCGAATCTGTTTTTCTTTCAGATCTTGTGTTTTGAAGACCTTGATGACGATCGGTTTTTCACTTTTGGTTTTTTGAAAACCTTTATAGGACACTGAGTGAATACTCTCACCCAAAGTATCAGTAAAACGAAACAACGGGATCGTCGGGAACTGGCTTTTTGTTTGCATTGTCATTAGACAATTCTATGATTTTCGTTTCTACAAACAAGTTTAGAAATCCTAATACCCACCCGTGACGCCAAAGGTCAATCAGTGGACCTGAATCGCACCATTTTCACACTCGACCATAGTCGCGCCATTCGCTCCTAAGCGAGATCAAAGAGCAGAAATTCACTGTCCTCGGTGGCCGAAAACTGAAATTTACTCGTGTCAGTCATAGCCAATCCATCACCCGCTGAGACATCGAAACCGTCGACTTGGCCACAGCCCTTTATCATTTGCAACCAAAGCCCCCGGTCCGCCATGGCCGCATACTGCAGAGACTCTTGTGCACGTACGTGCCCTGAAAAAACATCTACGTCTTGCGCTATTGAGACCGCGCCTTCACGCGGCTCGCCCGAGGCGATCAAAACTAGTTTTTGCTCCTGCATGAGTTTCACAAAAGATTTTTGCTTATAGCTGAATTTCAAGCCATTTTTCCGCGGCAAAATCCAAATTTGCAGGAGATGAACAGGTTGATCCGGCGAATGATTAAACTCGGAGTGGCGAACCCCGGTTCCAGCACTCATCCGTTGAACCTCGCCTGGATGAATCAACAAGGAATTACCATGCGAATCCTTGTGCTCAAGAACGCCATCAATGACATAAGTGATGATCTCCATATCACGATGTCCATGCATCGGAAATCCGCCACCACCAGCGACAAAGTCCTCGTTAATAACCCTCAACGTTCTAAATCCCATTTGTTCAGGATCATAATAATCCGCAAAAGAAAAACTATGATACGTGCGCAACCATCCATGATCAGCGAATCCGCGAGCAGCCGCTTTTCTGAGTTTGATCATTTTCCCTCTATCCTATTTTTGAATAAAGTAAAGCCAAGGCAATGAGCACCGCCGTCAGACTCAACACCAAAACCGCCGCCGCCGCGCAATCTTTGACTGCACCGACCACTGGATGCCGTTCAGGATGTAAGTGATCAACGAACATTTCGAGAGCCGTGTTAAAGAGCTCCGCAGCCAACACCGCGCCAACCGAAAGAGCGACAATCGCCCACCAAATGGGTTCGGGGCGCAAAAAAACAAGACCAATGAATGCAGAAACAGTAAAGAATAGATGTGTGCGAAAACTAAATTCAGTCTTAGTAGCTGCTCTCAAGCCTCTCAGGGCATTTTGAAGTCTGCGGGGGAATTTTTGATTCTTCACGCCCTGTCATCATGACGCTCTTACTGATACTGATCAAGAGTTTCCAGATCATCAAGCGTAACAAACTCATAGCCTGCCACCTTCAAACGTTGAACAAGTACGCTGACAAGCGCTAAGGTATTCTCCGGACCATCATGCAGCAGCGCAACTCCGCCGCTATGCCCTTCAAGCGCCGCCATGTAACCATCAGCACATTGCTCGACCGACATCTGGCTCTTGGAACTCCAACACTGCCAATCAGCCGCATCCAAGATCGCTCCCTCAGAGTTAAACTTGATGCGCCCGCCTGCTGTCCAGTAGATAGGACCAATATAAGTACTCAACTCCGCAATCTCATTCAGTGTGGTCGCGTGTTGTCTTGTCCAAGCACCATAGGGCGCTCGAAAATAGGAGTGCTTTTGTCCCACAAGGTACGGCGCGATGACAGTATGAGTATCTTGAATTTCACGAATCACAGACTCGGGCTCTTCGCTATAGAGTCCCTGTGTCAGATTCGCATGGGTATCGGAGTGATTGCCGATAACATGCCCTTCCGCACGCAGGCGTGCCAATAGGCTGGGATTTTTTCTCGCATGCCCACCGACAAGAAAAAAAGTCGCGCGCACCCCTTCGGCCTTCAAAAGATCGAGGAGTCGAGGCGTAGTTCGGGAGCTCGGGCCATCGTCGAACGTCAAGGCAACTTTATGACTTCCACGCAGACCGAAACGCGCAATATTCTTCTCCTGAAATAGGAAGTCTGCGTCCGCTGGTACCTCGATGGCCGTTGTCTGCGGGCGTGTGCAAGCTGAGATGCCTACGGAAACTAGTGCTGCCAATAAAATCATTGTTATCAGAAAATGATGAGACGCTCGGGTCTCCCGTGATTCCGCCAGATTCATTTTGTATTCTGTCGCTCCCAAACTTTCGGCCAAAGCCTCTTTTTATTTCGATTGCAACATCCATACACACTCAACACCAATAGACAGCCTTTTAAGGTGCTTGGGGAATATTCGGTCCAACGGGAAGCATCAAAACGTTCGACAAAGTGACAGTTTTTGGCTCAGGTATTTACGAAATTTCCGGCATCTACAAGCCGCTAAGATTGGGTCTCTCACCAGTTGCAGGCCATCGAAGAATTCCGGTGGCCTCGGGCTTGCTGCTATAAAGGCTTAGGGGAGAGGAACCACATGGAAACGGCAAGACGCCTTTGGAGAAATCTATCTGCACTTTTCGTCTTGGGATCGTGTGTAATGTTCGCAGCCTGCGCCAGACCTGGCTTCAGTGAGATGAACGGTCCCGGTGAACTCACCAACACCCCTCACGCCAAGGCTCGTGAAGATCGCCTTATTGATCGCCTAATTAAACAACCACATGGCATTCCCGCATCGCCAACGCCCAAACCCTCCAGCGCGAGGCCGAGCCCTGGCAATGATGACGCCATCAACGACGGCGGCGACGACGGCGACGACGACGATTCAGGTGACGACTCTGGAACTGAGTCGAGGGATTCAACTCCGGCTCCTGGGTCCACCGTCAAAAAACCCCAGCCACCATTAAACCCCGGCATCCGCAGCGGCGCTAGAAGCGACACCGGCAAACGTCCAACGCCCTCCAAAACAGAGATTCGCGGCTTTTGGGATGAGCGCGCAAAACAGGGAACACAGTGGACGAAGTTTACAGTGCAAGCTCTCAAGACCTATGGGCGCGATCTATTTCAAGGGACAGCACCAGCGGATATCGCACAGTTTTGCCCCCGATACTCTCGTCTTAGCGAAAGCGGCCGAATTGATTTTTGGGTCAAGCTCATCTCGGCCATCGCCGCACCCGAGAGTTCTTATAACCCCCGCGAATCATACCGTGAAGGCTGGAATGAAGCCAACGGAGAGCCCGTCGTCAGCCGCGGCTTATTGCAAATCTCGCTTGGGAGCTCTCGCCCCTACGGCTGTGGCATGAATAACTCGAGCGAGCTCCACGACCCCAGAAAGAATATTGAATGTGGCGTGAGAATCTTGAATCACTGGATCCCGAACGACGGCGTTGTCGTTGGTCTACGCGGAAAAAAATGGTTAGGTGGCGCCCGCTACTGGTCGGTTCTTCGCGACTCTAATCGCAACGCTAAACCCATTCGCGCGCTCTTGAGACAAAGCGTCAACTGCCGAAAATAGCTCACAGCTTCAACTCATGATGCTTTTTCATGATGCATTCCGCTTGAAGTCTCTACGCAAGCGTTCCTCAGCCAGCTTCTCCACCTCGAGAGCGAGCGGCAGATGCGAATCGAGCAAATCTAGGAATCTTTTTGTTTCGATGGCGACTGCCAAGATCTCACTGTCAGCCACCACCGTGGCCGTTCTGAGTAAAGCGGGATTTAAAAGTGCAATCTCACCAAAAGCATCCCCCGCCTTGAGCCGGTTGATCGTCACGGTGTTTTGCGAAACTGTTGCCTGGCCCTGAATGATAAAATAACAAGCATCGCCGACTTCACCTTCGGAAATGATCTTAGTCCCCGGACGAAATTCCCGCTTTTGACCGGCAAACAACAAGGCATCAAGAGCATCAGCCGGCAAGTGTTTAAACAAGGAGCTTGCGACGAGGGCTTGCAAAAACCATATTCGGATACGTAACTCGTCGGAGCGGTTTCGATCCAATTTATTGAGTTTTTCATTATGGCGAATGGCGAGAAGGCGACTATCCTCCGTCACGACAACATCAGCAGTTCGTCGATCACCCAAGAAAAATGCAACCTCGCCAAACACGGCGCCGGGTTCAAGATAAGCAATCATTTTTCGACGTCCGCTCGAGTTACGCCGCGCAACCGCAAGACGTCCCGATAACAATATATAAAGCGTACGATCCAAATCCTCTTGTCGACAAACTGCGCTGCCAGCGGAAAGGTCAATCACCTTTGCATCAGTCAATAGAAGTTCGCGCGACGTCGCATCCATCTGACGTAAAAAAGGCAAGCGCTCAAGCTCCTCTCGTGACGGGAAACGACTCTCAAAAGCACTATCGCTGCCCTTAACCAAGGCCGAATCCGTGGATCGCCTCAGGCCCTCTCGTCGCCGCCATAATCTTCGAATCGAATGACGATCACTTCCGCCGCCATCACCAACTCCGCTGACGATATCGTCGAAAAGAGAAACCAAGACCATCACCATAACCAAAAACAATGTTCCCAATGAGAGCAATCCAGACGGCGTTGAACCGAGATCAGCCTCCTTGATGTAGTAAAAGAAACGGATCATTGGGCCAGCAAGGTAGAGCCCGAAGAGCATCACCCACACGATGCAAGTGAAGACATGAAGGTTTCGGATCGTGACTTCAGCGAACCCAGATCGCCAACGTCGATCTGCATGCACATACAAGGCGCGCAGACATTCGGTAAGGGCGCTCTTTCTAAAAGGCGAAAGATCAACAAAGAGTAAGAGCATTGAAAAAAATGGCATCAAACGCGCTACTTCGGACGAAACGCCAAACCACGAAAGATAAGGTTCGAAAATCAAAGGTGCCGCCAAAGTAGTTAAGGCAAAGAAACTGGCCGCAACACCCCAAGCATTCATTTCCGCTCGCGAAGCATCGTCTGTCGCCAGCGAGACTGAAAGCGCATCGCAGCGCAACCGGAGCGAGGCGCCGCCACCGGTCAAGACTCGAATCAAAAGGAACTGCACGATTGCACGAATACTTCTGCCAATCGCGAAAGTCAGAAAAAATGCCAGCACGACCAGCCAAGCAGAATCAAGTTTCGGCCACGCGCTTGTCAGCTCCCGGATTCCTTGCGGAAAACGCAGCAAAAACAGTCCCAAACTTGTCGACATGAGAAGAATCACAAGAATTCGAATTGCGGCCGCCGCCGCTCGCCCGCCACGCAAACGTACAATCTCAAAACTGAACAACTCTTCGAGTGCTATTGACTCGCGCCAGACATAATCAGGACGCAGGGCTTCGGCCAACTGAATGAGGCGCGGCTCAATCAACAGACCACAGTCATACAAGAAACCCAAATACCTCGCTAACCGAGCATAACGCCCCCATACACCCGCACCCTGAGCCGAGCCCTGGCGCGTTTGTAGTGCCAAAGCAGCAAAGGAGGTACCTGTTTTACAAAGCAAGAGAAGCGGTCCGAGCGACGCATAGACCTCGGGCGAAAGATCAAATCTTTCGCCATCGTCACGAACCAACACAGCCCGGCCCGCCGAATTAACGGAAACCTCAAAGGGACGAAGTCTTATCAGTTGGGTCTCAATGCTCATGTCCGCTCTTACAAGAAAATTTGCCGTTACAAATCAACCACGATCGTTCAAGATTTCCTAAATGATAATACCTTCCCCGTCCGTCGTAAAACCCGTAATGCCCGTGAAGCATGTAAAAGAGGTCTTTCTTTATTTTCTGAAGCTTGGCTTCATGGGATTTGGGGGACCTCTCGCTCTCCTGAACAGCATGCAACGCGACCTAATTGAGCAGCGTAAATGGATGGCAGCTGACGTCTTTTTGCGTGCATTTTCCATTATCAAGGCTATGCCTGGTCCAGTTGCCTTTCAAACCGCTATATTTATTGGCAGGCATCGAGCCGGGTGGCGCTGAGGATTCGCGGCACTCATCGGACTCATCGGACCTTCATTTTTCATGATGATCCTCTTTGGCATATTCTACGATCAATGGCGAAGCACTCCTCATGTTCAGGAATTTCTGATCGGAATGCAGGCAGCGGCCCTTGGTGTTATCCTCGCGACACTCGGCGGGCTGGTGTCGTCACATCGTCGAAAACCTATCTTTTGGTCCTTGGTCGGATTTGCCACGGTATTCACCGCAAAATTCCCGGCTTTCG
Source organism: Bdellovibrionales bacterium (assembly GCA_005793615.1). GTDB lineage: Bacteria > Bdellovibrionota > Bdellovibrionia > Bdellovibrionales > JAMPXM01 > SXRI01. Next base: position 52 of record SXRI01000429.1, on the reverse strand, counting down.
AGCCACTCTTGATTGTCGCCAGCGGCACGGTCACCGCCAGTATCTTTTATAT
>SXRI01000428.1 GCA_005793615.1 Bdellovibrionales bacterium | reverse complement strand
GATCGCGCCAAGGACCACGGCCTTCTCCGGAAGGTTGAGCTCTTTTCTAGCCGCGGCTCGTGTTGCAAAATTCTCGACGATCTTAAGATCACGACCATAAGGAATTATGTACAACTTCGAATGAGGCACCGGCAAGAAGCGTTCGAGGTCTTGCTTGGCACGTGTGCTGGAACACCAAACCTCATCCAAAATTTTGTGCGTCAGCCAATGAGCCGGATCTTTTTTACTATGCGAGATCCACAAATGGTTCTGTTGAATGATTTTTGGCGAACGCGGACTTCCCGCAAGACGACAGCGCAAGAGCGCCAACCCTAGGCGATCGATATCTTGTGAACTGTGCAGGTGCACGACTTCGATTCCAGGCTCCTGTAAAAGAATGTCGCGATATTGAGTACTCGCGCCCCACAAAGACGATTGCCAGTTGAAATCGACGACGAAGGTTCTGAGGCTCGGTTCGCGGCGGCACTGTGTCTCCAACTCGGAACCCGCCAAGACTGCAAAGCCCACCTGGAAACCGCGCGCGCTTTCCTCGAGAGCCAGTTTCAACGCATATTGCTCAAGACCGGAAAAAAGCGGCAATGGGCAGATATGAAGGATTTGCGGTTGAATCGAGTCTGTCATTCGAATCAAGTCCTGACTCGACTTTCAAAGTTCATTTGTAACTCAAAGAATGAATGATAAGCGCCACGCATCGAGAGAAGATCATCATGACTGCCCTCTTCAACGATCTCGCCGTTCTTCATCACCAAAATCCGATCCGAGTTAAACACCGTCGAAAGGCGATGAGCGATCACAAACGCCGTGCGTGACTCCAGCAAATGTTCGAGACCACGTTGGACTTCAACCTCACTGACCGAGTCAAGAGCACTCGTTGCCTCATCCAGGATGAGGATCGGCGCATTTTTAAAGATCGCGCGAGCGATACTCACCCGCTGTTTTTCGCCGCCGCTCAAGAAGTTACCACGCTCACCAACGGGGCTTTGATAACCTTTGGGCATCGCCGAAATGAAATTATGAGCATTAGCAAGTTTCGCCGCCTCAAGCACACCGCTCACTGGCTTATCAAAATCGCCGGCATGAATGTTCTTTTCAATCGAGTCACGAAAGAGAAACACATCTTGCGTCACTAAAGCGACATTGTGTCGCAAGTCTTTAAGAGCGATCTGCTTAATCGGCACATCATCAACCAGTATCTCGCCCTCGGTAGGATCATAAAACCGCTCCAGCAAGTTCACCAGAGTCGATTTACCGCTGCCGCTCTCGCCGACCCACGCAACCACTTCACCGCGTTTGACTTCGAGATTCACGTTCTTAAGAACTCTCGTCGCCCCGTAGGAGAAGCTCACGTTTCGAAAGGTGATCCTCTGCCAATTCGCCGGGAACGGCTGCGGATTCTTAATCTCAGGTACTTCATCGCCGCCCTCGATAATCGAGAAAATACGTTCGGTAACAACCACGGCCTGCTGGATCTTAACTCCAGCGTCCTGTAGCTTCTTGATCGGTGCTTGGAGAAAACCGGCAGCAGCGATAAAGCCAATGAAGCGCGCACTATCGGCCGTGCCGCCTAATACCTGGTCAATGCTGTAAATGCCAAAACCCAGCAACAGGAATGACACCAAGAATTCATTGATCGGACTCACCGCATTCTCACGCATGATGATCTTAAGTGCGGTATGAAGGTACTCGCGAATGCGCGACTGAAAGCGATTCATCATTTCGCCATCGAGATTGAACGACTGCACCACGCGCACACCGTCAACCGAATCTTTAAAGACCGAGGAAAGGTCTTCCATCGATTCGCGACTGACGGCTCCGTATTTGCGCAAGCTCTTGGTCACTGCTCGCATGATCACCAGAAAAAATGGCAAAAACAAAAGCGAACACAAAGTCAGACGCCAATCGAGAATCAACATGTAAGTGATGTAGATCGCACCCTGAATCGGCTCGCGGATCAGATCGACAGTGAAATTCAAACCCTGCTGCAAAAGAATTGGATCGTTAAATACCCGACTAATGAGACCGCCCGAACCGCGTTCGAACGAACCTAAATAACTTAAATTTAGACGCAAAACCTTACGAACGAGATCGACACGAATGGCGGCAATGATACGCTCACTGGTATAATTGATCAGCAAGTTATGAACGAAGCGTACGATTCCCAAAAGAAGAAAAATAACCGGAAACAGAAACGGCACGTAGCCCGCCAAAATATCGCGATGAGCCGCATCAAGATGGAAGGTCTCGACGACGAAGGCAGGCATCAGACGCTGAAAGGTTTCCATGTTGGAGCGATTATAAATTTCGAAAAGCAACTGCACCAGCATCGGCACCACGCCGCTGATCAGCGTAACCCCGATGCCGAACAGGAACATCAAAGCGATTTCACGGCGCAGCGGACGCAGGTAGGGCAAAAGACGTTTAAAGGCGTGAATCATGGCTCTCCTAAACCGCCAACTTTCGCGCACTCACCATGATTTTTCAAGGTTACATATGCGGCCCAGCCTCCCCCACGAGAGGAATGCCACCCAGCATCATTTAAGCTTGGAGATTTGATCCGTTTGCGTCCAAAGCAGATGGTCCGCGAGCACCAAATACGCCATCGCTTCCAATACGGGAATCGCCCTCGGAACGATGCACGGATCGTGGCGGCCCTTCTTTGCCAGATCAAGAACCGTGGCCGTGGGCTTGAAGCCAACACGCAGATCTATCGACTCTCCGGTAGAGATTCCACCGCGAATGCCGCCGTAGTGCGACTGTTCATTCTGCCGATGAAACACCGAACCCTCGGCGTGCGCCGCCTCAAGACCCGCACCAAACTCGATCGAAACTGCAGCGCCAACGCCGATCAATGCACCGGCAAGGTCGGCTTTCAATTTATGAAATACCGGCTGGCCAAGACCCAGTGGCACACCCGAGATTCGCAGTTCCGCGATGCCGCCATAGCTTTTTCCATCACTCTTGGCCAATAGAAGCAGGTTCTCAACTTCGCTCTGCCGATTCACCGATGGAAATCTGGCCACAAAAGCATCCGCCGACTGTGGGATCGGAGTAGCTCCCGTGAACGCGTTTAATTCTTCCGCTGAAAGCTCAAGGGGACCGATCGAGCGCGCAAAACCAAGCACTTGCAACTGTGGACATACCGCCGCGAGTAACATTCGTGCAACGGCGCCGCCCATGACCCGCGCGAGAGTTTCGCGCCCCGAAGCTCGACCGCCACCACGCGGATCGACGTGAGCGAACTTACTTTTCCAAACATCATCGGCATGTCCCGGGCGGGGGCTCTCGCTCACGCTATCATAGTCTTGCGACCGTTGGTCATGGTTACGAACTATGAGCGCGATCGGCGTGCCGAGAGTTTTTCCTTGATAAACACCGCTTAAAACCTCGGCGTTGTCATTCTCGGCACGCGCGCTAACGACCGCTGAACTTCCCGGGCGGCGACGTTGAAGTTCACGGCTCAGCAATGCCTCATCCCAATTCAAACCAGCTGGTACACCGTCGATCACAGCGCCCAAGGCGGCACCATGACTTTCACCGAAGCTCGTGACCACGAATCTTGATCCAAAACTGTTGGCACCGCTCATCTTGTCCCCTCCAATTCACCTTGAAGACTCGACAGCCAGAATTCTCGCTGACCTTGTGCTTGTGTTTGAAACATCTTCAGCCCGGAGATGTAGCGTGCCCCATGGCGCAAAGCAAACTCCCGGCCTGGAGAATCCTCAAAATAATTTAAATCAATCACCAGGCGAGGCCGCCAATCTGATTGCACTTTGTTTGGCGAAAGTTCCAACTTTCCACCGCTGGCCCATATGACTGTATCGGGGCGAAATCGCTGAGCGCGCGCGCCATGTTCATTGCGATTCTCGCCTGTACGTGCAGAGAAACACTCGGCCTGCGGAAGAACGGACTTCATCATCGCCAAAGTTCCGCCGCCACCGCAAATCGCAGTAACCCCCAAGTCTTCGCCACCTAGAAGTGCCCGAAACCCCATCTGATCAGTGTTGGTGCCGCGCCAGCAACCATGCTCGCTATCCCAGAGCAAAGTGTTCACCGATGACAAATCTTCCGCCACGCGCTCACGCCGCGCCGACAAAGCAAAGGCTGCTCGTTTCAATGGCGCCGTAACGGCAGCCCAGCCAAGACCGAGCGAGCGGAGAAACTCCATGGCTCCCTCGCTCCATTCGCGTTCAGTCATACGAATCGCGACGACCGGAATTTTCCAATGGCCAAAAAACTCCTGCTGCTCGATCGGCGTTCGACTATGCATGACCGGATCACCGATAACGGCAGCAAAACGCAGAGGTGTTGAGCTCAGCATTTTACGACGCGTCCATTGTAGTAACGTCGGCTGATCCGCACCAGAGCCATCGGACTCACGAAAAAAGCTCAGCGCCACCAGCGGCGACATGAGTAAGCGATACCACGACCAGCGGCCATCCGTTGACAACGGCAAAAACACTCGCTGCTCGGGTGCTGCGGCCATCCACGCATGCCCCAACGCCAGCTCGTTAAAGTCATGCACCGGTAAAGCCGCCTTAATAAGACCCTTTGTCAATGGCAAGGCACTCAACCGGGCGAGTGCATCTACCATACTTTGTTCCTCTGGGCGTTCATGCAGAGACAAAACCGTAGGTTCACCGTATGGGCACGAGCCAAGCTCTAACGGCCAATCAAACGCCCCACCCGCTTGTACGCCCGCCACGAGAGTTGAACTAGGATTCCGAGCACGAAAGCTCAAGAGAAGACGGTCTTTAGGAAGGTGGTTGAATGCCAGTTGGATCTGTTTTTCACTCAAAAGATCATCGCGAACCTCAAACCACTTCACGCCCCAAGAGAGCCTGCGCTCGCACCACTGCGTAAACAAGTTATCACTGCGAAAGATCTCAGGCATCAAGGTGAGCGCACCGCCGATCGCGGAAAACTGGTTCAAAAAAAAGTTCCCCTCTGCGGAATCGACATTCTGCAGGCCTTCATCAATGAACAAGGTCTCATCTGCTCGCTCATGATAACTCTTCTGTCGAGATACAAATCGCTCGTGGTATTCCGCTAGCGGCGAAACCTCACGATTCAGGCGCGGCCTCTCAGAATCAATAAAAACTCGCCCGCGGTGATCACTGGGGCGACGAATCCACAAAGCCCGCCAACTCGACGGCAAGCGCGAAAGATCAAATCCGGCACCCAGACTCACGAAGACATCTTGTTGAGAGTTTGAAGTCTCGCGATCAATCGCCACGAAGGCCTCTTGCTCAAGTCTACGAAACTCAATTTCACCCTTGGATTGAAAAATCTCTGAGGCACTTTCGCCGGATCGTCGTGAGATCTCGGCATCAAGGTCAAAGGCCACAAGTTCTCGACCGGCCTCACGATAGTAGTACTCGATACGTTTGAGTAATGAACTTTTGCCGACACCTCGATGGCCGATCAGGACGGATCTCAAGCCCGACCTCCGCGGAAAATCTGCCAAAATTCAGGAAAGCTCTTATTCACTACTTCAGGATGCAAAACCCGGACACCGCTGCCCGCGACTTGCGCCACTGCTGCAGCCATTGCCAAGCGATGATCCTCTTGCGGATCAAACTCCCACGGGTCACGACTCACCTCATGAAGTCCCCGGCCATGGATCACCAGACCGTCGGCTCGCAATTCGACCTCACGACCTAAAGCACGCACCAATTCGGCTATGCACTTGATGCGATCGGATTCCTTATGAATAAGGTGTTTCGCACCAAAGAGGTTGGATCTTCCTTCTGCGAAAGCACAAAGGACTGCCAAGACCGGAAAGAGATCGGGACAGTCACCGAGATTCATTTCAAGCGACCGCAATCGGCTTACTCCATTGATTTTGAGTTCGTCTCTGCCAACATCATGGCGCACCTCTACGCCCAGATGTCGCAGTACTTGCGGAAAAACCGCATCAGGTTGCAGACTTTGACGAGGAAAGGCCTCGATGCAGGCACTGGAGTTTTCATTGATGGCGGCAAGTGCCGCAATCGCGAAACAAGAGCTCAGATCCGGCTCTGCCTTCATCATTGTTGCGCGAACTTGGGAGCCTTTTTTGATCGTCAAAGAGTTACCGGCTTCGCGATGAAAACTCATGCCTGCTTCACACAGCAAGGCCTCACTCATGACCAGATAGCCCTCAGAAGGTGTTTCGCCCTCACTCACCAGCTGAATACTCAAATCAAAATCAAGATCCCAAGCACTTAACATCACAGCACTGGCAAACTGACTAGATTGCGAGCGATCGATCATCAACGCGCCATTCTTAGGAGACTGCCAGCCTTTCGAGTCAATGAGCAAACCCCGCGAATTGAGTTCAGCTTGAACGCCTAACTGTTCGAGAATTCCGATCAAGGCCCCTTGCGGTCGCGCCAGCAAACGCTCACTACCCCTAAGTAAATGCCGACCAGGAAAACGCGAGGCCCGCAGTGCCAGAAAACGAAAAGTCGTGCCCGCAGCCCCACAGTCGACTGGTGCGAGCGCATCTTTTCTACCCATCACCAAACTTAAAGCTTCACGCATGTATTTGACGTCGTCACAACTCGATTCACCGTCGATCTGCAAACCGCCGGCGGAAAAACTCTGGATCACCAGAAGACGATTGAGAATGGATTTTGAAGCAGGCAGTCGACCCAAAAAACGAAACGCCATCACCCTATCCTCAGCCAATCCAATTTTGGCGTCGAGCTTCGCGTAAGATTTCATCGACTAAAACAGCGCGTCGACACGGTCGACCAACACCCTTGAGAAAAACAAACGTTAAGCTCTTGTCAGAGGCACGTTTTTTATCCAGCACCAGTAAACGGCGGGCAAGTGCGAGCGACGGACGCCGACGGCGATAAGCCGCGTTCATATTCAAACACTCAAGTCCAACGACCCCGCGCAACAGACGATTAGCCCGCTGGTACTCGCGCTCACTCAGTTCGCCCCGTTCAAGACTCCAATCAAGCGCGAAGAAAGTTCCCTGGGCAACGGCCTTGCCAT
>SXRI01000427.1 GCA_005793615.1 Bdellovibrionales bacterium | reverse complement strand
TTATGCCTGCACAGGTACTTTAAAGCGAGCCTTACGCGATCGTGGATTTAGCCTCGACATTCGTATGGGCTTCGCGAGCAAACGTGACTCGACCTTTGCCGTGCGTGCTCACTGTTGATGATGCGTTGACCGCGAAAAAAGGCGATCATCTTTGAATATGATGAAAACTCTCGCGCGTTGTCTACCACTCACGATTGTCCTACTTACGGCCCCCCATGCTCTTGCCGAGGCAGCAGAGAACTCGAGCACGGCGTCGATCGCCCTCGATAGCGGCGCTGGCAGCTCCTCCGCCGATCTCAATGAATATTTCGTCGTCACGCCACCAGAACGAGTTCCGGCCTCGATCGCTCGAAAGTCCCTTCAACCGTCAAAGGCACTCACGGGAAGGCCTGCCAATCGGCGTTCGACAATCCCCACTGATGTCGTTAACGGTCTTGAGTTTCGAGTTCGTTTCAAACAGAACAATGAGGTTATGAACGAAATGTTCTGGGTCGTGGAACGCAACCATCGCTATGACTTAATCTATGCCAACTCCGCACATAGCAAATCCACCCACAGTCTCAGCGCTATGGCGTTTCGCGAATACCATCTTGCGGCTCTTAACTTTAAGGCCTTTGAAGGCTCATTGGTAAAATGCAAAGACTCCAGCATGCAACTCCACGTATTGTCCGCTGGTAAACCAGAGCGAACCGTCACCATGTGCCTCAACTCCAAAGGCAAAGTTGCCGACAATTTGCGCAACCTCGGCACTTTCTTAGGCAACAAGGTCCGCTAAGCGCACGGGCGTACCGGTACAACGCTTGCACTTCTCCTCTTCCAATGGGCGGATTATACAATGTCAAAAAGTTCGACAGCACGAGAACCAATCGTGCTGGTTCGTGCGCTACCTCGGACCGCCGGTGGCTGGCGAGAATTCTGCCTTGCGTTCTTTTGTTTTTGGCGTTGGCCGATGGGGCTTTCGCCAGCGGTACCTGCCAAGACATTGTCAATAAAACTGCGAACGACTTCACTTTCTTCGGCGCGCGCCATGGCGAAAACAAGACATTGCCGACGCGTTTACGCCTGATTGTTTGGAATGTTTATAAAGGTGGTAAACCGGGACTGGCGACCGATTTTCAGGACCTCAGTCAGAGCGCACAGCTGGTACTTTTACAGGAAGCCACTGATCATCCCAAGTTTATGACCGAACTCAGCAATGCCAATGAATCGATCTCATGGGCGATGGCACGATCATTCTACCAGGAGAGAGCCGGCAGCTTCACGGGAGTCGCCACCGGCTCCACCGTTAAGCCATTGGCGCAGAAAAAACTCCTTTCACCCGTTAGCGAACCGATCACCAACACTCCCAAAAGCACCTTGGTTTCGGACTTCGCCATGGTAACCCCGGACGGCTATGTAGAGCGAGTACGCGTGGTGAATATGCACGCCATCAATTTCGTCGGTAATTTTTCGTTCATGTTGCACATTAAACAAGTCATTCGCGCAATCCGCGAACATGACGGTCCGGTGATCTTTGCCGGCGACTTCAACACTTGGAGCCCATGGCGAACTTGGTTTCTGCACCAAGCCGCAAAGAGACTCGGCCTTTCACAAGCGCATCACTCGCCAGGTCTATTTCTGACTCTTGATTATATCTTCACCCGCGGATTCAAAAGGATCTCTACTGAATATCCCGGTCGCCCGATCAAGTCATCGGACCATGAACCGATGATTCTAAATCTTGAACTTGAATTAAAGCGAACCCAGCAACGAATCTAGACACGAATTTGGGCATCAAATAAAAATACCGAGTTCTTGCGCAAATCGTACCCAACGATGTTCGGGCGCCACCAAGCGCGCCGGCTTCATGATGTCGCTTAAGGGCGCGTTGGTCACAGTTCCATTGCGATAAACTACGGCCTTATGCCAGTCCCCCGCTGCCACCAAACGTGCGGCCTCAAGTCCCATAGCCAAGGTTAAGAATCGATCGGTCGTAGTCGGATGCCGTGATCTTTGCAGGTGACCAAGCACGACGTGGCGAGCTTCCCAATCAGCTTCACCTTCGATCCAACGAGCGAGGCGCTCCGCAAAACCACCGAAGCGCTCCGCTTGCGGACTTCCCTCTACTTTGAAAGCGATTGAGGCTTCTTCGCCCTTTGCCGCCGCGCCCTCTGAGGCCACGATCATCAATCCTCGACGACCACTGTTTTTCAAGCGCTTGACGTAAGTGACGAGCTCACTACGAGAGAAAGGACGCTCCGGCAACAAAATCGCGTCGGCATAAGAGGCCAAGCCTCCGCCGAGTGCGATCCAGCCCGCCGTTCTTCCCATGGTTTCAACGATGATGATACGCCGGTGTGCATCGGCTGTCGCTCGAAGAGCATCAACCGCCTCAGACACAACAGCACACGCGGTATCATAACCAAAGGTAATATCCGTACCTTCAAGATCATTATCAATGGTCTTCGGAACACCAATGAGCGGAATGTCGGAAGATAAGACTATTTGAATGCCGGCAAAAGTTCCATCACCGCCGGCCGCGATCAGGCCGTCAAGTTTAAGAGCATAATATTTTTGTCGAAACTCTTCTTCACGTCCCGCTGTACCTGATTTATTCGAAGTCCCAAGATAGGTACCGGCCAATGAGTGCACCCCCATCAAAGCCTCGCGCTCCAGGTCAACTGTACGGCCGTTGAAAATACCTTCAAAACCATCGCGGATTCCTACCAGTTCGTAACCTTTGCCACTGAGGGAACGCACAACCGACTCAATCACGCTGTTCAGACCTGGAGCGTCTCCGCCCCCTGTCAAAATACCGATCCGCTTTGCTTTCGCCGCCATGCCCTATCCTCCGAAATGATGATCGCTTCCCCTATTGTGAGGTCATTCCAATTGAAGTGCAATTTTGTGATCCGTATTTGACATCTAATGCCGAGCACGCGACTAAAGTGTTATGCTGCTCACGGAATACGCTGAACCCCAATCTTTCCTCCATTCCTGTATGACCTTCCTCATGACCGATGAGGCGGCAAACAACCTTCTACTCAGCAGCTCTTTGAGCAACGTCCGCCCGGCCGCTGGCTATTCTTCTGGTCGTTCGCCTGGAATCTCCTACTTTGCCGTTCATTTGGCAGGTAAACCCGTGGCGGCCGCAATGAACGTGAGCGAACGTCGTATGCTACTCTCGGTATGCGAGCAACCGGCGGCGAAATTCATGGGTGAAAGCCTTGGCAAACGCGGATTGAAGATTCACGCAGTCCTTGGACCCGAGGCTGCCAGTGAGTCTTTCGCTTTTGGATTTGCTAGCGACAGTGTGTCCACAAAATTGAGTCCTAAACAAAAACTCCTGCAACTGATTCTGCACGCGAGGGACCTAAACCCCTCGAGCGAACAAACCAGCCCGACTGGACTATGGCGGGTGGCACGGAAAAAAGATCAACGACTGATTTACACCTGGACACGCCAGTTCGTTGAGGAGTGTCAGCACGACGAATCGCCGCGCGAAAGCGAGGAGCTCGTTCATCGCTACCTCTCCAATCGACAGCTTTTTCTTTGGGAAGACAATATCGGCCCGGTAGCGATGGCGGGATTTAGCGGTCTCACACCCAACGGCGCTCGTATAAATATGGTTTACACCGAACAGCGCGCTCGCAGTCGCGGTTATGCCGGCGCCCTTGTTAGTGCCGTCAATCGCCGACTTCTCGCACACGGCGAACGAAAGTTCTGCTTTCTCTTTGTTGATTCTTTGAACCAACCCGCCATTCGCGCCTATAGACGTATCGGCTTTCAGCAGTTCGGTACCTTTTCGGATCTAAGGTAGTTTCTCCAAGGCCGAGACCCCATTCAGAGTTAAAACCACCGGGTAGTGATCCGAAGGCAGCATCTTCTTTTCGTTGAGATTTCGCGGCAGAATTTGCGTCATACCCAGTTCATCGCGAAAACGAAAGACCCACGTTTCCTCAAAGTTCACACGTTTCTCCAATTCGGGCGGCACAAAAAGATAATCCAATTGTCGGTGTACTCCAGGACGATTGCGATAAAGCTGTTGATAGGTAAAACGCTCATCGTGTGGGATGCCCGCGACCTCAAGACAATCGCGCAGATGTGTTTCGTCATAAATGGCACGAAATTCTTCATCAGGGCTTGGCCAGGCCGCAACACCATTGAAGTCGCCGCCAAGAATCACCGGTGTGTTCCCTTGGAACTCATCATGAATTTCGCGGTAGATATTCAAGAGTTTGTGAAGCTCCGCCCGGCGGCGGTCGCGACCACCGGGATCGATCCGGCTACGATCAAGTTGCGATTTGAGATGCACCAACATCAGCACGGCACAGGGCTGGGAAGACATCTCGCCCGCCGTCGCTTCAAACACCCTGAGCTCCAACACATCTCGCGAAAATCGATGACTTGTAATGCGCCCCGAACGCAGATGATTGTACCCGGCCTCCTGCGACTGCCGCTCATGTGGATAGAGAAAATCAATCGCACGGTGTTTGTGTGAAATCAAATCATAGGTAAACGGTAGACTGCGCTTAACCAGATATCCCAAATCGATGCCGCGATCAGAGTTACCTTCGAGTAAATGCGGCGCGTACCGATCACCGAGAAAGTGCTGACTAAAGTTACTAAGGCTTTCTCGACCACCGACTTCACAAAGCATCAAAATGTCCGGATCTAGGTCACGTATCGCGCGAGCTAGATCACGCACGTGTGCCAGCGGCTTGTTCGCCGTGGTCGATGCCGAGAAGGCCTGCCATTCTTTCTCGGTGACGCGCGCCAGGTCCTGGCCTTGATAGTGATCAAGAAAAATAAAGAGATTTTCGACGTTAAATTGAACAATTCGGATTCTTTGGTCGCGAAAGAAATTCATCTCCGGTGATCTTACGCGGAGATCAAGCAAACTCTCAAGTCCTGTGTTACTTGCTCTTCGCTAATGCCTGCCATTCGGCGGTCAGGGCGCGCAGTGACTCGTCATCCAATGTTTGCAGAAATGCACGGTAGCCTTCACTCGACTCAGCACTCTCCGGAGCGTTGCCACGCGCCGACGAACGATAGCCCCGCGCCCAATAGTTCGTCTCTGGGCTGCCAGTGTAACTGACACAACCCACGCAAGTTCCGCCATTGTAGTACTCTGGGTCGTAGCCGATCGACCTGGTATCGGCCGTAGTGGTGTAATAGTATTGGCTTTGGCGATTCTGATCACCGGCATGATCGCATGGTGATGAGCGCGCGTAAGCTGCGCCAGGATGCTCAGACAGACACTGTTGGTAGGCATACCAAGCGGTGTCCGGTGGATTCGGATCAACATAAGGAATTTGCGGAGTCGAACAGCCGACATTGGCGAAGGCGATTGCGCTCAGCAAAGATGCAAAAATCTTGCGAAAATTTCCTTGATTCCAGATTCTGCTCATACCGTTCATCAAATCCATCCCGGTCAATTGACTCATATCGCCGCTCATATCTTTCTCATATCTGTCTCATATTAGTGCAACGTCGCGGCCACATGGGGACGGCCTAAATCGCTCGACATCCAGATATTTGCACGCGCCCAAGCTCGAGAGCCGCGACCGGATCGACGCCTGTCTAAATTTTTGACAGTGATGTAACTACAACGCGACTTTGTCCGGTGCTAATTACAACTCGATTTTGACCGACTTGGTGTATCAATTTGAAACACTTCTTGATGTGATTTTGGCTACTTACATCAGGGAGAGAATTGGCATGGAGTC